>SKRK01000075.1 GCA_007118525.1 Balneolaceae bacterium | reverse complement strand
GGCTGGTCGATTGTCGTTGTTCCCGGTCTTATCCCCGTAGATCAATTTTTTAAACTGCTATCTGAAAAGAAATTCTGTTCATCCACCTGGCTTCGAAAGATGAGCCAGCTCGACTACCTGGAAGAACCCGATATGTTTCACGATATCTTCGGACATATTCCTCTGCTGATGAATCCGGAGTATGCAAAATTTGTACAGCAGTTCGGTCAGCTTGGTGTGAAGTATGGAAGTAATAAAACAGTCGAAAAACAGCTTCAGAGGCTCTATTGGTTTACAATAGAGTTTGGCTTGATCAAGCTTGGAGAGCACAAAAGCATTTATGGAGCCGGCATTATCTCCTCGTCGGGCGAATCCAATCACATTTTTGAGGATGAGATTCAGGTCTCTCCTTATGATGTAGAGAAAATTTTAAACAACGATTTTATCACTTCCGAAATACAGACTCAGTATTACGAAATTGATTCATTTGAACAGCTTTATCTTTCGGTAGGGGAGTTGGAGAAGAATTTAATGGAAGAGTTGGCTGTTTAGTTGACCGAAAAATCCTGGTTGTATGGATTTACATCTGCTCTTTCCCTGATAATGATCGATTCATAACCGGTGGATACGTGGCAATTGTTGCAGGACCTGACCAGCATGCTGTGCCGTTCACGAACCAGCCGCCAGTTGCCTGATTCAAGGGCGTCTTCGAGCTCTTCGATAACCGGCAAAAGCATCGTTTTTGTAAGTTCTCCAACAGCCTGGCCATTGTACTCAACCCCAGCCCGAATGATCTCTTCGGACGCCTCTTCAAGTTCGTGTATGTAGAAATCAGCAAGATCTGTATTCTCACTGTCTATTGAGTACGATAGTTTGTGAACCTGGTCCTGCATCTGGTTCATCAGAAGATAGAGGGAAGGTTTACTCAGTTCCAGGGTTCGTTCTTCTAGTGCGCCTATCCTCATCCACATCCAGCCAAGCATAGCAACCAGTATGAAGATGAGCAGATATTGGCCAACGGATATATTTTTCATGAGAGTGAATTTAAATTCCGGATAGAGCTACGTTGAACAGTTATGTACTCAGAATAAACATATCTGGAAAAATAAATACTCTTTTTTTTGAGTTTAAAGGATCAATTAAAAAAGGATGCCCTTTCTTGATATCCGAATACAACCTCCTTATCTACTCTATGAAAGAAAAGTGTAATTTAAAGAACTAAACATTTATGGATTTACAGATCACAGGTACCATCAAACAAATATTGGAAGTGCAGTCGGGCGAGAGTAAAAACGGCCCGTGGAAGAAGCAGGATTTTATCCTTGAAACCCCCGGTAAATTTCCGAAGCCGGTCTGTGTTACTCAGTGGGGCGATCAGATCGATCAAAACAATATAGCAGTGGGAGAAACGATCACTGCATCAATCGACATCCAGAGCCGGGAGTATAACGGACGCTGGTACACCGATGTAAAAGCGTGGAAAATTGAGAAGGGAGAAGGCGCATCGAGGAGTGAAACTCCGCCGCCACCCAAAGATATCGATTTCGGCCCTTATGACGAGAATGACGCTCCATTTTGAGCCGAATCTTGATTTAGCACATTCTCAAAACTCCTTCCAATAGGCTGAAATATCTGTCAGAAGAAAGGTTAGCCAGGTAGTTTTAGTAAAAATTTAATTGTATTATCGCATTTGGTGGTTTGATCAAAAATTGAATGGAATAACTCCCGCTTTGTCCTTAAGAAAATCTATTGGAGAAGGGAGGATAGATAGCAGGTGGTTGGCATTTTTAGGATTGGCTTCAATTCGATTGTCGATCCAGACTGTTAACGATTTGCGTTTCGATCAAGAATCTCAATCACAACACAGGTTAGCAGCAGTTTGAAATGAGTTGCATTATGTAATTTCAATATATAATGAATTGCCATGCTCGAAAAACTAAGGTCGTTTGTTGAAAACATAGCCAGTGTTGAGCCTTTCGACGCTGCCCGCTTTAACGATCCGCTGGCCTTGCAAACCACTTGGACTCCCGCAAAATCGGGTGGAAGCAATTTCCATACCCACAGGCTGGTCGAAGTGGACAATCATCGCCTGGAGTTCAGGGCTACAGGGGGAGCAAAACTTTTTGCGGCCGTATTCATCGTAATGGGTGCGGGTGTAGTGCTCATCGAGCTCCTGTTTGGGTTTGTGGATTCAAATACCGGCGAGGCGGCCAACCCACTGTTTATCTATCTTTTCGGCCTGCTATTTGCGACTGCCGGAGGCTTTATGTACTACTTTATGTCTACACCGAGAGTATTTGACAAATGGGCTGGGCTTTATTGGAAAGGCCATAAGCAACCTAAAGGTATTCATGATATCAGTACAAAAAAGAACAGTTCGAGAATCAGCGATATACACGCCATTCAACTCTTATCGGAATATGTACGTGGCGACAAAAGCTCCTATCACAGTTACGAGATCAACCTGGTCCTGAAAAACGGTGAGCGAATTAACGTGGTAGACCATGGCAAGCTGACGGAAGTTCGAAATGATGCCCGGAAACTCTCTGAATTCCTTGGCAAACCTATTTGGGATGCGACTTAACGTGTTGAGTGTTCGCTGTGCTCACGTAGAGTGCGCCTTCGGCGCGTTGAGTGTTCGCTTTGCTCACGTGGAGTGTGCTTTGCACGTGGAGTACTCTCTGCCACCGGATCATGTTTAGTTCTCACTGCGCCTGCCGTTCATGGTTTTAACGAAGGTGGTGCGCGTTGATTTGAAGAAACAGTGCACGTTTAAGCTTGTTCTTCTCATTTCAAAACTCCAAAATTTTCCTTAACACGAGCAACGCGAGTACTTCACACGCCGAAGGCGTACTCCACGCGATCCGCCAGGGCGGCGAGCACTTAACGTTACGCACTGCGTAACAACTAAATCATCCGCCTCTCTGCTTCAGCAACAAATCTGCGGGCGTCACGTGCCCGGAAGTCCTCCATCACCTTTTTGTTGTCGATTTCCAGGTCCTCAAAGAGCTCTTTGCCTTCCCTGTTGATAACGAATAATCTGCCGTTTTCGTAGTAGACCGCATCAATTTCGTAAAGAGGAATAGCCAGGGCGCGATCAAGCAGTGTTTTTACACCGCTGCTCACCATCGAACGGATTACGGTGCCGAGGTGCGTAGCATCTGAGAGGTCATCCGATTCCCGGATTTCACCCTCGATCTTTTCCAGGAACGTGTCTGTGAATTGAATCAGTATGGCTTCGTTGGTCAGCAGCAGATCTACAGACCCTTCACGGCTGGTAATGCCAATTTCTTCATCCTTGTGAGATAACCTTGGCACAATATCCGCGTCAATATCATTTGCAGTAATAAAGTTATTTGATCGCTGGGCATCGGCTTGTTGCGGAATTGCAAGGAGAAAAGAAAGAACGAACAGAGTGAACAGCGCTTGTTTTATCGGAAATGGCAGTGTTGATTTCATAGCAATGACAGGTTTGGTTTTGGAATCAACAAACGATACGAAAGAGTTGAAGAGATGTTTCGAAGAGGGATCCCTGTGGGTTGGGATGTGGCTATCGCGCCACTTTCACCCCGCTGCGCCGTG
>SKRK01000335.1 GCA_007118525.1 Balneolaceae bacterium | reverse complement strand
TGTCAATGAAAATTTTATATGATTAATAATTAAGGTTCTATGTTGATTTGTGTGGGTAAGTTCTCGTGTTTCTTTCAACCCCCAAAGACTTAAATGTAGTAACTGAATGCTTTCCCCGGTACTTTTGAACGGCCAAAAGTACCCAAAAGCCGCCGGGCTGGTGATTTGCTCCGGCGGGCTCATCTGGACACTTTGCGATGTAAAAACAATGGTCCACCTCGCCTTGTCATTGTAATCATAGATACGGCCGGTTGGTTTTTACACCCATCGCATGCGTGTCCATATGAGCAGACACCGCCTGCACAAATCAAAGGCCGGAGGGTTTAGTATCCTCAAATTAGATATAGCTTAAAATGTGATCTGAAAAGATGGCAGACAAAAGAATTATCTTTTTGCTATCAGAATCAGAATCAGCATCCGAATTTGATTGGAATTGGCAACATATTTTTTCACAGCCTTGAATTTTTGGTTCGTTTTGTTTCAAGACAAAATGAACAGAGATGTCGTTAATGGCACAATTAATTGATTTTACCTCTACCCAATGTGTACAGTAGATATTAGAATGCTTATGCTACCCAGAGCAAACATAGGGTAGAGCGAAAATTAAACATTTCTTAGTAAATCAGTTTTCATCTAAAGATTTGTTATCATTTGTCACTGAACACGAACTCTTGCGTTGCGGAAGCAGCCCGGCTATTTCATCTTGTGAAAAAAAACAGAGTATCCTACGTGATTTTATTTGCTACGGTAGTTGTAAGCTTTCTTTTTACAGCTGCATTTCTCGTTTACCTGCCGGGAAATGAGTCGGATGTTTTTCATGAAGAAATAGATGTTTCAGGGAAAGAATTGGAAAACAAAACCGTTCTGGATCCTGACTCTCTTGCTCATATTTTATCAGATATAACTTCCTCATTCAACCAATTAGGCCCCATTAACAGCTTGATTGTCAGCCAGCATGGAGAAATCGTTACCGAGCAATACTACGGGAGAATGCATAGCGGTCGTGGCCAAAATATCAAATCAGCATCAAAAAGTGTGCTATCCATTCTGGTTGGAATAGCTATTGATCAGGGTTACCTGGATGGTGTGGATCAAACAATTGAGGAATTTTTTCCGGACTATTTTTCCACAAATCCGGACTCGCTGAAGGCTTCCATAACCATTGAAGATCTGCTGACCATGCGCAGCGGATTGGCCTCAACCAGCAGAGCCAATTATGGAAGATGGGTAATGAGCAACAACTGGATTCGCTACACGCTCGATCGTCCGCTACAGGGCATACCGGGAGTGGATCGTATTTATAGCACCGGCAACACCCACTTGCTGGCGGTAATTCTTTCCAGGGCATCAGATATGAGTTTACTCGCATTTTCGAACCGCTATCTCTTTCATCCAATGGATATTCGGATTACCGGATGGGATCGGGACCCACAGGGCTACTATTTTGGCGGTAACAATATGGCAATGAGGCCGAGTGATATGGTTAAAATTGGCCGTCTGATGATGGATGTTGGAAAATTTAACGGGCAGCAGATTGTCTCATCAGATTGGATCAGAAAATCGATAGAGCCGGTTACCGGCCGGGTTTTAGGTGTTGAAAACTACGGGTATTTATGGTTTCAGCGGGAGGCAGGCGATTACCACATGTCCTATGCATTTGGAAATGGCGGCCAATATATCTTAATACTGCCTGAACTGGATTCAGTAATAACAGTTACAACCAGAAATGAAAGCGGCCTGCCAACCAGAAATTACCGCAGAGAATTGATGAGAACAATTGATCATGAAATTGTACCACTCTTAGAGGCGGCTTACGCTGGTGTTTAAAATCTTTTAAAAAAGTTAAGAATTCACATAGTGTAATGGGTTGACCTAAATTAAGGCTGCTTAATTTGTATCGTCCATTTCAACTTCAAGTAACTCTTTCAGGTTCCTAAGGCCGGTCTGATAGTCCGCTCCAATAGCCTCTTCAAGATCCATAAAAAGAAGAATCAGGTTCGTTGGATAAGGCATACTGCTTTCAAAACCCCAAACTACCCGGGTACGATTTTCCCCTTCAGGTTCGGTAATGAAATAAGCGTTGGCTTCCGATTCAAAGGGTTCAAAAAACCGAAGCTCATAGTCAATTCTTTCTCCTTCCCTGATCTCAATAATCTCCTGTTCGCCCTTGCCCACATCTTCATTGCCTTCCCAGGCTGACACAAACCCAACTCTACCGTCCCTTCCGCGGTACTCCTGTTCCATATCCGGATCGAGGCCGGCCCAAACGCTGTAGCTCTCCTGGTTTCTTAAATATCGTATATAATCAAAAACTTCATCAACGGGTCTCTCTATGACAATATCCCGCTCTACGGAAAAGTCTTTGTCCACAAACAGTGCAACTACAAGAGGGATGGCAACCAATAAACCAATTGTAATAAAGACCCAGGAAAGAATTCGTTTAGTTTTTTCTGAAGGTGCCATAATCTGTTTCTCCATAATTAAAATTTTACATCATCAGTCGGCTTACACCGGAGCACTACAACTCCTGAGCCAAAATGATGTGTTTCAATACGTTGGAGAATACGCTTTTGATTTGAAATAGGAAACAATGGTTTTACAGCATTACTAATGCTATACGGTTCCGCATCATCGACAAAGCTGACGCCTTTCGGCGGATAGTAAATGAAGAGTGACCAGAAGGCTTTCGGGGAAGCAGGAAGCCCTGGCATATAGAGATTTGATATAAATATTCAATAAATTGGATCCAATGGACTGCTTTTCATCCCCCATTGCCATCCGTCGGCTGACGGAGTCCCGACAGCTGTCGGGATTAATTGGTTTTTTTGTCGAGCTCAGGTTAAGTAGTTCAAATGAAGCAGTCAATGATCATTACGTGACCACTTCCCTGTAGTAGTCCAGGTTGTCTAATACGGCACCTGTGCCACGAACTACTGCTGTAAGCGGATCGTCTGCGATATACACGGGAAGATCAGTCATCTCTGTAATTCGCTTGTCAAGATTCTTAAGGAGTGCACCACCACCGGCCAGCATAATACCATGGTCGAGAATATCTGATGAGAGCTCCGGGGGAGTTTTTTCCAGAGATTTCATGATGGATTCAACAATTAAGTTAACCGACTGCTCAATCGCTTCCCTGACTTCTACAGATGATATCTGAAGATTCTTTGGAATTCCATTTACCAGATCGCGCCCTTTGATGGTTGTTACAAGTTCTTCATCGAGAGGTGCAGCTGAACCGATTTCACATTTTAATCTCTCTGCCGTTCGTTCACCAATAAGCAGGTTATGATTTCTTCGGTAATAGCTGATGATGTCTTCCGTAAACCTGTCGCCGGCAAGCCTTACAGATTGTGCATGTACAATTCCGGAAAGAGCAATAACGGCAATTTCTGTAGTTCCCCCACCGATATCGACTATCATATGGCCGGTTGGTTCGTGGACGTTGATTCCCGCTCCAATTGCTGCAGCCATTGGCTCTTCAACAAGGTAGACCTCTTTTGCACCTGCGTGTTCAGCACTGTCGCGTACGGCACGTTTTTCAACATCGGTAATGCCGCTGGG
>SKRK01000241.1 GCA_007118525.1 Balneolaceae bacterium | reverse complement strand
ATTCATTAAGTTTGATTTACAGCTAAATCCGATACATTTTCCGAAAACGATAAAGTTGCATACTTCTCTTATTTACCGGTAACGGTACTAGAAGCCCTTCTCTAAGAGCTTTAAACACCACCCCTTCCTGAAAGTATTCAGGATTCTTACGGTGGAGGATCTCGATGCTGGGGGCCCAAATTCCTATTTCGAACTCATGTTAAACTATTCTTTATCCAGGCTGCGGAAAAGCCAGTTCAATCACAGAAATATAGTTTTTCCCCGTCCTGATATACTCGTGCAGTTGATTATAAGAGTCTTTACAAAGAAATGGTTCAAGGGGTTGATCAACCATCTTATATTCCGATAAAGCACCCTTAACCAACTCATCCCACTGCTTGTGATACAGAACAAGATCACCGGCTGAAATTACCTCTCTGCATGGAGTTTTTTCGCATTCAAGCTTCATATTAGAGGGGAAATTAAACATGCTGTACTCGTCAGTAATCTCCTCATCTATTGCAATATCCCGAATGGCAATTTCAAAACCATACCCGGTGCTCATTGTGTTGCATTGGCAGCAGTGGTTCATATATTTGGCGTGATCCCAGCTTATAATACGCTTGCCGTCCCGATCAATATAACTGTAGGTGTCAATCAATTTCTTATACCTGGGATCAAAGAGCTTCTCATCATCAGGCGGTATTACTATTTCAAGGTCATCTTTAACATATGTGAGCGTGCCTTTTGAAATCGGCTGTGTGGCAAAAACTCCACGGCCCTTCTTCTTGTTTATAAAGCGTAAATCCGTGTTTGGATGAATCATAATCTCTCAATCAGGTCTGTTTTGATTCTTCTATAGTATAATCATAACAGCATAATTTCCAAGTAATCCACATTCATCATTTTTGATCTCTGCTGGCTGGCAGAAACTGTCTTGGATGCAAACAGCGCGATTGCCGCAATAAAAAAAGAATTGATGTAAAACTTTAGCCTTTCTGTTTTAAAGAATCGAATTTTCTTCGTTTCTTTTCGCACCAACTCTTATAAATGAATCTCATTGTACATGAAAAAGCCGATACTCCTGTTTCTCCCAATTCTACTAACAGTATTGATAACCACCTCCTGCGCTACTTCAGAACAAGTAGCAGAAACACCGCCCTCTACAAGGTCTGCTGCTTCTGCTTCAAACGGCTACAGCAGCGTTATTACAGATAAGGCGGTATCCAGCCGGGGCGTTGTTGATGTACACTATGTTGGCGATAAAATTTATTATGAGATTCCAGACTCACTATTGGGCCGTGATTTTTTAATGGTTAGCCGGGTGGCAGCCGTGCCATCAAACTTTTTTGGTTTTACCAGCAGCGGTTCAAAAACCGCGGAGCAGGTGATTGCATTTGAAAAGGTGAATGGTAAAATCAACATCAGACAGCGCTCTTATAATAGCGTGGCTGCTGATTCTCTTCCCATTTCGCGATCTGTTCGTGCCAATAATTTTGAACCCATAATAGCCGCTTTTGACGTAAAAGCGATTGGCCCCGACAGCACCACAACGGTGATCGAGATCAACAGCCTGTTTGAATCTGACGTAGCGGCCATTTCAGGAATGACAGGGCGATTCAGAAGTATGTACCAGGTGCGCCGCCTTGATAACAGCCGCAGCTATATTGACACGATTCGAACATTTCCCATGAATGTTGAGGCCCGGCATGTGATGACCTATGAAGCGATGAACCCTCCGTCAGCCGGGGGAACCAACACCATCTCGCTGCTGATGAACCAGTCGATGGCACTGTTGCCGAAAGAACCGATGACTCCCCGTCACCACGACTATCGCGTGGGATGGTTTACCGTAACACAGCTTGATTTTGGTTCAGACGAACAGAAGGCAGCAACCCGCTCTTTGATCAGGAGATGGAGGCTTGAGCCTTCTGATCCTGAAGCCTACGCGCGTGGCGAGCTTACCGAGCCTGTAAAGCCTATTGTTTATTATGTAGACCCTGGAACTCCTGAAGAGTACCGGCAAGCGGTAATTGATGGTGTTGAGGATTGGAACGAGTCCTTTGAAGTTGCCGGATTCAAGAATGCGATACAGGCAAAGTTGCCGCCAACAAAGGATGAAGATCCCAATTTTGAACCTGAAGATATTCGCTACAATATGGTTCGATGGATAGCCAATACCACCAGGAACGCAACCGGGCCAAGCATGACCGATCCCCGCACCGGCGAAATCATTGGCAGCGATATTATCTGGTATCACAACCACATTCGCTCTTACCGCAACCGTTTAATGCTTGAAACCGGCGCAGCAAATCCAAAAGCCCGCTCCATGCGTGTGGATGATGATTACCTGAAAGAGGCAATCCGCCAGGTAATTACCCACGAAATTGGCCATGCCCTCGGCCTGCCCCACAACATGAAAGCGAACTCCTCATATCCCGTCGATTCACTGCGGTCACCCACATTTACCGAACAGTACGGTGTATCAGCATCGGTGATGGATTATGCCCGGCAAAATTACATCGCCCAGCCCGGCGACGGCGTGGAGCGATTTATCCGTAAAATTGGACCCTATGATAATTATTCAATCAACTGGGGCTACAGGGTAATAATGGATGCTGAAACCCCGGAAGATGAAATTCCTACCCTGAATCAATGGATCCTCGACAAGGCTGATGATCCAATGTACAGGTTTGGCCAGTCAACCGGCTATGATCCTTCTGCCCAGACCGAGACGCTCTCTGATGATCCTGTCCAGGCCTCAACATATGGCATGATGAATCTGCAGCGCGTGGTTCCAAATCTTTTGGAGTGGACATCCACGCCGGGTCGTGGTTACGACGATCTTCAGGAGATCCATGGTGAACTCATTTCGATATGGAGCCGCTATGTAAATCACGTGATTACAAATATTGGAGGCGTGCATGTAGAGCGGCTTGCCTCAGATCAGGACGGAGATATTTTCAGACCTGTTAACAAGGATTATCAGAAAAAGGCAATGAATTTCATGAACCAGTACGCTTTCACAACACCCGACTGGCTGCTTGACGTTAACATTCTTCGAAATATTGAACATGCCGGCGCCATAGAGCGAGTTCAAACTCTTCAGGGGCGTCATCTGATGAGTGTGCTGAATAGTGCAAGAATGATTCGCCTGATTGAGGATGAGGCATTCAGGGGAAATGAAGCGTACGCCATCACCGAAATGCTGGAGGACGTCCGCAGCGGAGTGTGGAGCGAACTGTCGAACAGCTCAGCTATCGGCGTCTATAGAAGAAATCTGCAGCGCACATACCTGAGCCATATTCAAAGCCTGATGGAAAGTGAAAACAACAGCGTGCACGGAAGCGATATTAAAGCTCTTCTGAGGGACGAACTTCAAACCCTGAAGCAGCAGGTAGACAGATCCGTAACCCGAACCAACGATCGCGCTACGCAGGTACACTTGAGGGATGTACAGGTAAGGATTGAGAAGATACTTGATGTTTAGGTATTCAAGATCAGGGCCTCAATTCGATTCATAAATCAGTTTATTGAAAGTCCCCATTATCAGGCTACTGTGTATACACATTATTTAAATAATTGCAAAAAATGAACTTAAACGAAATCTT
>SKRK01000054.1 GCA_007118525.1 Balneolaceae bacterium | reverse complement strand
GTTGCGAAGGTGAACATCCAAATCGGGCGTTTCAACACCTTTTGAAGGGAGCCTTCGTACCACTCCAGCATATCATTGAAAAACTTACGGGTATTGAGCTGCCCGTCTCCTTTAGCATCATCCGAACTCTTTTTCCGGCGTTCCAGAATTTGCACCACCAATACCGGTAATATCACCAGGGCTACAAACAGGGAAGCCAAAAGACTGATCGACAGCGTATAGGCCTGATCCTGGAAAAAAGCACCTTCAAATCCGCCTAAAAAAATCAGGGGAAGAAACACAGATATCGTGGTAAATGTGGAGGCCGTAACGGCAAGTGCGATCTCTTTGGTACCCTTCGAAGCTGCACGTTTAACCGTTTTGGAGAGTGGCATATGGCGGTTTATGTTTTCCAATACCACAATGGCATTATCGAGCAAAAGGCCGATACCGAGCGTGAGGCCGCTCAATGAGACAATATTGAGCTGAATTCCCGAGGTGAACATTACAAAAAAAGTAATGAAAATGGAGACCGGAATAGCAACCCCAATAGTGAACGGAGTTCGTATATCATTCAAAAAGGTAAACAGAACAAAGAAAGCGAGAATACCACCTATGAAAAGGGTTTGAAGAAGATTCTGTATCGCTTTTCGAATAAATGTAGCATCTTCACGGAGCACCTCAATATTGATATTTGGATACTGCATGCGCAGTTGCTCCACCAGAGGCATCAGCGTATCAAATACCTCCACCGTATTGCTGCCAAACTCTTTTTTGACAAGCAGGTTTAGCACCCTTTCACCTTCAAGGGTTGCAAAGGAGCCGGGGTCGGTTTCATCGAGTTCAATTTCTGCTATTTCGCCTAAATTTAAAATTCGCCCCTGCCCCAGCCTCACTAAAGGAACCTGTTCAAGATCGGCCAGTTCTCGAATCCGGCTCTCAATTTTCATGGAGTAGCGGTACCAGCCGTCGCGGATTTCCCCGCTTGAGGTAAAGACATTTGCATCGCGAACCAAATTTTGTACCTGCATTAGCGACAGGCCGTAGCGGTCAATTTCACGAGGCAAATAGCGAATCTGAACTTCCGGTTCAACGGCACCTACAGACACCACCTGTGCAATACCCTCTGCCTGTTCAAGACGCCGGGAGAGAACTTGTTCTGCCCATCGTTTGAGTGAAAGGCGTGTTTCAAAGTCTTCGTTAGGACGGTCTTTGGCCGTAATGGCCATTACGGCAATCGGCTCATCGGCAGTGGTGTTAAAGATGAGCTGTGGGCGCGAGGCTTGCTCCGGCATTATATACTGTACCTGATCGAGCTTTTCGCGCACGTTGAGGAAAGCAAGATCCATATTATGGCCCCAGCGGAAGTTGAGGTAGATCACGCTCTGCCCTTGCCGGGCAAAGCCGTGAACCTGCTCAATTCCCGGAATGGTACTCAGCACCGCTTCGAGACGTTCGTTAATCCGGTTCTCTATTTCGCGCGGCGAAGCACCCTGCCAGTCGGTGCGCACCACCAGGTTGGGTGAGTCCACATCGGGAAGAAGGTCCACCGAGAGTTCACTCAGCGCCAGGCTCCCAAAGATAAGAGCCGCCAGGATCAGGATAATTGCCGTTATGGGTCGGTTTAGTAGCAAATGGGATCGATAAAATCTGTCGGTTTAATAGGAGCGAAAGAGATGAGCTTTACACAGCCTGCGCATTCATTTTCACTACGATGATATTAGTTTTCAAAAATGAGAACTGCAAGTGTTTATTTACTTTTTAGATGTGGTTAATGGTTTAACAATCTCAGATTAACCCACTCAATAGTTCTTCTCACAAATAAACTCACCGCTCCGTATTCGACTTAATTCAACTCATAGATCCGAATCGTTTCTGCTTCTTCGGGATTTTTATGCAGTGTATAAATCCTGTTCTCTTTAATTACTTTTATTTCATCAAATTCAGACAGTGAAATTCTGCCAACCGGCTCTCCCTCCAACGTCATGACCATCAGCTCTTTCCCCTCGGAGGAACTGTCCATATGCAGAAAAATAGAGTCTTCAGTTGCCCAAACATTTAAAAATGGCGGTTTAAATTCCGGTATTCGCTCCAGCATGATGCCGTGGTAATCTTGGGGGATATTTTCCAAAAACTCTGATACCTCATCGTCACCAACCGGCCGCTTTTTAATCTCTAAATTGAGAATCGAATCAATAGTATGAGTTTTGTTAAAAATAGTTATGGATGCACTATCAGGCCTGGCTATCAGGTAACGATCTTCATCAATAACTTGAAAGCGGTCATCCATTTGATAAGGCGGCATCCCAATTACCATCATCGATCGTTCACCATATTCAGCAACAACAGTGGGGCGTTTTAGCACATGCAGTGAATCCTGAATGATCTTCTCGTATCTATCTGCAGTGGCAATCGGTACATTGCTGAAACCACTTTGATTTTTTCGCGCTTCCATTAAATCATTGGTGTTGTGAGGGGCCAAAGCATAGAATTCAGATTCCGAAAATTTACCCAAAAAAGTAACAAAGCGATCGCCCGGTGCTTCAAACGAAATGGATTCTGAATAGCTATACTCTCCTGCTCCATACTCATCAGTAAAGTAGTCTATATGCTGCCTCATCCCACGATGGCGAACAATCAGTTTATCTTTCCCTCCATTATACAGTAAAAAGAAAGAAGAGAGCTCACCGGGACCTCCTCCCTCCTTAGCAATTGTTCCCTCATAAATTCCATCCCTATTAAATTGTTGAATGGTAACACTGCTCCAATCCGAGACAAAAAATGTTCCGTTATCCATAACCACCAAATCCCTTAACCTTCCAAAGAGATGATCATCATTATTTCCAATCTCTTCAGCCAGAACAATGTCTAACTGATCTAAACTTCTATAGTCAATAGATGAATCATCGAAATCGCTTCCACAACCCATCAGAACCGTGATGGGTAGAAAAAACGATAGTATGTATAATTTTTTAAGCATGTAATGGTGTTTTTACTTTTACCGTAAGCTCAATATAAAGTGATTTAATTAGGCAACATGAGAAAACCCTTCTTTTTGAAGGAAAGGCACTGAACTCCATTCTATATTTAAAAACACACTAAGCACCCGTTTCTTGATCCTTTTCATTAAACAATTTCAGAAAGGATAAATTCTTATATCGCTCTCATTGAATGCCGGAGTGTATAATCTACGATTTTTAAAATCAATACCCGGGTAATAAAACAGATCCGTGTCGGAATTGATTTTATAGCGATACATAAGTGTGCCTTCGGAATCGAATTGATGAACCCACATCGGACGCCGTGGGGTATGCGGTGTATCCATATTCGTGTATGTAAATAGATATACGTCGCCATTCGGACTACTTCTTCCTGCCATATATTTTTTTACCGGTAAAAGAGAGACACGCTGGTTGGGACGATTTAGAAGAACATTGTCCAGATCGATCATCAGCGAATCTACCTCAGGTGTAAGAGGTATTGTTTGTTCCCAGATTTTTTCACCTTCAAAATTGTATTTGGCAATTTTAGGAATGGCGCTATAGACTACAAAAATCTCGTTAGGGTTAGTCAGATCGTTGACCGGAAAAGCCAGTGCCAGCTCATGTGCAGGTAC
>SKRK01000359.1 GCA_007118525.1 Balneolaceae bacterium | reverse complement strand
TTTGGAGACTTCAGAATTTTCATAAATGTTTTCAGCACCCCTTATGCCGATAAAGGCGTCCATCTGTTTCATCAGGGGAAGCTGATCGGTTTCAGCCTGATTCATCCAAAAAGCCTCATCCCCACTCTCCAGAAGGGTGCGGTTTATCTCGGGATCTTCAATTTTAATAAAAGGATTGGCCTCTTTTTCACGAACAATTTCAGCAAGTGCGCGCAGCAATCCGATTCCGTTTAATCCAATAAGCTGAAGAAGGATATTTTCACCCTTCTGTAATTCTACGCTGTGGTTTAAGAGCTGTTGTGCAAGCTTATGGTCTTCCCGGGTATACATGATTATAATTGATTTAGATTTAAAATTTCGTCGCAAAGGTTCAGTTCATCTGTCTGATTTGAAGCAATGATCACCATTTTACCCTCATCACGATAGCGGTTTACCAGCGCGCTTATAATGGCTTTGCCGTCTTTATCGAGGTTTGCCCCGGGTTCGTCAAGAATCAAAACCGGAGGGTTCTTGATATTCGCTGCGGCCAGTTTAACGCGTTGCTGCTGTCCTGTCGATAAATTTCCATAAGGCTGCTCTGATAGTTTCCGGGCTTCAAAACGGTCTAATAATGGGTCAATATCCATATGATGGGCAGAATTTTGAAGCTCAATTAAAAACTGTAAATTCTCTGATACAGTGAGTTCTTCGTACAACTGAACATAAGGCGCAGCAAAACCGACAAATGGTTTAATCTCTTTGGGCAGATAGTTGTTTCCTCGATATTGCCAGTTAATCGTTCCTGACGAAGGTTTGACCAGTCCGGTTAAACATTTAAGCAGCGTTGATTTACCGGACCCGTTCGACCCGGCAATACCCAATACAACAGTTTTAAAAGAGAAATTTAACCCCGATATAACAAGTTTCTGACCATACCGTTTTTCCAGTGATTCAGCGGTTAGAATGATCATGGTCGTAAGGTACTTTGCCGTTTTTCAAAAAGAAAGGAATATCCGTTTAAACGCAATTTTTTAAGAAATTTATATAGAACTATCTCAATAAAAGTTGATATTAGAGATTGATTCAGGAAATTAATAATCCTTGAAACGTTAGCCACTATGGAGCGAATTG
The DNA here is from genome assembly GCA_007118525.1 of Balneolaceae bacterium. Lineage (GTDB taxonomy): Bacteria > Bacteroidota > Rhodothermia > Balneolales > Balneolaceae > Rhodohalobacter. Next base: position 2,505 of record SKRK01000359.1, on the reverse strand, counting down.
TACGCCAAATTACAGAAAAGTTACTACAGAAATTACCGACAGACAGAGAATTTTATACACCGGATGACCTCCATGTTTTAGATATTCCCGAGTTTATTACCGAAAGGCTCGTTTTAGAGATGAATCAGAATCTGAATGATTCTCTGAATCCGCCCGATACGGAATGGGCTTCGATGGACAAAGATGCAGTTCAGTTTGCATGGCGAAATTTTATTGAGGCGATAAAAGCCGAAGTGAGAATGCCTCATACGTACGCTCCATCTCTGTTTGAGACAGCCATAGCAGACACGCTTGAGCTGGCCGTTCAACCCCGTAAAGCTATTCCGGATACTCTTTTTGGCGTGGATGAGAATCTTACCATCGAAGTAATTAAAAAGAGAATTAAGTATATAACCGTTGGCCGAAAACTGGCAGCAGCTCTTGCCCGCTACATGGAAAAGAAGAGCAAGAGTTCTCTTACCCTTGAGCAGTGCCGTGAAATTGTAGAGAAAGTAGATGATAAACTGATTGCCGGATATAATTCACTCGACTGGGCCAAAGAGGTTGAAGCTATCTTTTTGATGGCCGGCCCTGACGTAGATACGGATCTGTTCAGAATCTACTTCGAGGATAAGGGAAAGCCAAAGCTTGCAGGGAAATTTGATAAGCTCAACACACCGATCAACCGTACAAACTTCATAGAAGTACTGTCTACACCCGATTTCTCTGAAACTGAAGAGAAACCTGAAATAAAACCGGCGGCAAAAAAACCTGCCGAGCCTGAAAAGGTACCTGTTAAATCTGATCTCAAAGCCGATAAAGCGGATAAACCTGAGAAGAAAAAGGATTCTTTAACTCCTGATGATACTATTTTGGGCTCCTTTCAGCGCAAGAGAGTAACATCATGGGTGGATGAAGATGAACCGGCAGAGGAAGAAGAGCGAGCGGAAGAGCCAATTGATGATGATTGGATAAAAGAGCCTCTGCATGAACGGTTTGTATTTGATGAATCGGAAGCAGAAAGCCTGGAACAATCAAACGAAAAGACTACTGAAACGGGCAGAGCGGATTCTGACAGAAGTATAACCAATGAGCCGAAACCTGACCATAAAAAGAGAGAGGAGGATGTTGAAGAACAGGAATCCTTTTCTAAGAAAGAGTTGGATTTTGACCTCCTGAACAAATGGAGAAAAATAGGGGGGGTCAGTGAAGAAGAGGAAGATCTGGTTTTAAGTGAAACCGAAAAACCTGATGATTCAGATGATGAGCAGGTAGCTTCAATTGAGCTTTACAATGAAACCGACGAAGAAGAAGAGGTGCCGATGTGGAGGGCTTTTCTTGAAAGGGAAGACCTGAGTGATTTAAAGGAGGATGAACAGGGATCTGATCAGGGTGACGCCGGTTACTATGGTGAAGAGTTTGACGAAGAGGAGTATAAAGCTGCTTTTGAGGCCTCCGAAATGGCAACCCGTATAGACCAGTGGCTGGGTAAGGATAAGCAGAAGTATGTAAGAGAGATTTTTGACAAATCAGAAACGGCCTACAATGACGCCATAACTGAAATTACACGGTTTGATGACTGGAAAGGCGCTTCAAGATTCATTAGAAATGAGATTTTTGAAAAAAATAATGTTGATATTTTTGATTCAGTTGCTGTTGACTTTACAGACAGACTTCATACCTTTTTCATAGAATCAAAAACTTAAATAAACCCCGGGAAATGTCTGATAACGAAAAAGTTGAACGGCTTTTAAAACTCAGAGAAGAGTCGAGACAAGGTGGCGGCAAAGACAGAATAAAGAAGCAACATGAAAAAGGAAAACTGACGGCTCGTGAGAGGTTAGATATTCTTTTAGATAAAGGGAGCTTCCAGGAGATAGACGCCTTTGTTACGCACAGAAGTTCTGCATTCGGACTTGATAATCAAAAATTTTTAGGGGACGGCGTAGTAACCGGAAGCGGTAAAATTAACGGCCGCCCTGTATATGTTTTCAGCCAGGATTTTACTGTATTTGGTGGTTCACTCTCTGAAACACATGCTGAGAAGATTTGTAAAGTGATGGACCTGGCTCTGAAAAATGGGGTTCCGGTTATTGGCTTGAACGATTCGGGTGGAGCGCGCATCCAGGAAGGGGTAAGCTCACTTGGAGGTTATGCAGAGGTGTTCTGGCGAAATTCCATGGCCTCGGGAGTGGTTCCTCAAATATCAGCAATTATGGGTCCTTGCGCAGGAGGAGCGGTTTACAGCCCGGCTTTAACCGATTTTGTATACATGGTAAAGAATACGAGCTATATGTTTGTTACCGGGCCCAATGTTGTGAAAACCGTAACCCACGAAGAGGTAACCTCTGAAGATCTGGGTGGAGCTTCTGCACATGGAACCAAATCGGGTGTGGCTCATTTTGCAACCGAAAATGACGCCGACTGCCTGAATAAAATCAGGCAGCTTATGAGCTATATTCCTCAAAACTGTGAAGAGAAGACTCCGCACCTGGATGAGAGAGAGCCTGACTCTGCTAAGGCTGC
>SKRK01000203.1 GCA_007118525.1 Balneolaceae bacterium | reverse complement strand
AGCAGCCAATTGGGTGACCAATACTTACAGCGCCACCATGAATATTTACTTTTAATGGATCCAGTTCAAGAATTTGATTATTGGCCAGCGAAACCACTGAAAAAGCTTCATTGATCTCAAAAAGATCGATCTCATTTTTAGAGAGCCCGGCTCTTTTAAGGGCTATGGGAATTGCATCGGAGGGTGCCGTTGTAAACCATTCGGGAGCTTTTGCTGCGCTGCCATGGCTCAGGATTCTTGCAAGAGGTTTCAGTCCAAGCTCGATTGCTTTCTCTTCGCTCATCAACATTACTCCTGCAGCTCCATCATTTATACTGCTTGCATTGGCAGCGGTTATTGTGCCTTCTTTATCAAAAACGGGACGCAGCTGTGGGATTTTGTCAAAATTAACACGTTCTAGTTCTTCATCCATGGTTACTTCAGTTACATTACCCTTACGGTCTTTCACTTTCATGGTAATGATTTCACTCTTAAAGTAGCCTTTTTCATGTGCTTCTATAGCTCTTTTGTAAGAAGTAATTGCAAATTCATCCTGCTGTTCGCGGCTGATGTTGCACTCTTTTGCACAAAGTTCACCTGCATTACCCATATGGTAATCATTGTAAACATCCCAAAGACCATCTTTAATGATACCATCCTCAGCCTGGACATGGCCTAATTTAGACCCGAACCGTTGTTTGGGCAGATAGTAGGGTACATTACTCATGCTCTCCATTCCACCGGCAATCATAATATCGTTATGTCCAAGTGCAATCTGATCAGCCGCTATCATGATAGCTTTGGTGCCCGATGCACAGACTTTATTAACCGTGGTAGATGGTGTTTTTTCAGATAAACCGGCTTTAAGCACAGCCTGCCGTGTAGGCGCCTGGCCAATGCCGGCGGTTAATACATTCCCGAAAATAACCTCTTCAACGTCATCAGGCTTTATTCCCGTTGATTTAATCAAATCATAAATTACTGAAGAACCCAGTTCCGGTGCTGTGAATGAGGATAAACTACCGCCAAATGAACCCAGTGGAGTTCTTTTGGCAGCTACAATTACAACGTTTTTCATGATGATGGATAGTTAAATTAAAATGCTTGTTCAAGGTCTTCAATCAGATCACTAACATCTTCTATGCCGACCGAGAGTCTTATAAGTGAATCTTTTAAACCTGCTGATTCCCGTACTTTTTTGGGAATGGAGCCATGCGTCATGGATGCCGGATGGCTAATTAACGATTCGACACCGCCAAGGCTTTCAGCCAACGTAAAGATCTTTGTTCTGCTCATAAATGCCGAAGCAGCTTCTATGGAATTGTCTTTGAGGCTGAATGAAACCATGGCTCCATAGTCTTTCATTTGCCTGCCGGCTAGCTCATGTTGAGGATGAGATTCGAGGCCGGGATAAAACAGTGTATCTACATCAGGGTGAGAAGATAAAAAGTTTACGATCTTTTTTGTATTCTCGACAGACCGTTCTACCCGTACATGAAGTGTTTTAATTCCCCTCAAAATCAGGTAGCAATCCATGGGGCCGGGTACGGCTCCGGTGGTTTTTACCTGGAATCGAATCTTTTCCATAAGTTCTGAATTGGATGTTGCTACAGCACCTCCAATGGCATCAGAATGTCCTCCCAGGTATTTTGTAGTAGAGTGCATTACAGCATCAGCCCCTAATTCAAGAGGTTGCTGCAGATAGGGCGATGCGAACGTATTGTCGACAATACTGATAGCTCCACTCTCTTTTGCTAGCTCAGAAACTGCTTTTATGTCAATAATCCTCAAAAGAGGGTTGGTCGGTGTTTCAATCCAGATAAGTTTTGTGCTCTTTTTTAGAGCGCTTTTAACCTGACCGATATCGGTCATATCAACAAAAGAGAACTCAATGCCATAGGGTTCAAAAACTTTAGTAAATAATCGGTAACTGCCGCCATAAAGATCATTGGTAGAGATCACGTGATCTCCCGGTTTCAGGGTTTTCATGATGGCATCAATTGCACCCACTCCGCTTGAAAAGCATGCGCAACCATCGGCATTTTCAAGCCCTGCAATCAATTTTTCAAGGGCTGTACGCGTGGGATTGCCAACGCGTGCATAATCGTACCCCTTATGTTTGTTGGGAGCCTCCTGGGCATATGTAGAGGTGTGAAAAACCGGAGGCATTACTGCCCCAGAAGTCTCTTCGGGTTTTTGGCCCGCATGAATAGCCTTTGTGTTGAATTTCATACAAGATTAGAGATTAAATGATCTTTGAAGGTTTTCGGCATCTTCATCTCTTCCTAATTTAACGTAGATGTCGTGAAGATTCCTGATATAATCGATATTTCCGGGATGATTCTCAGTAAGTTTCTCCCATAGCGGCAATGCTTTTTCCAACATTTCGACCTGCATATTTTCCAGTACATTTTGAGAATTCTGCCCGGCAATGGATTTTATGTTCGAGAGTTTAACAGAGGTGTTGTAATAAAATGCTCCGCTGCGAACCAGCTGCTCTTCAGTAAAAGGCAGACTCCCCTTTAGCGTTTCAAAAATATCATCTACTTCATTTACTATTTCTATCAGAGTTTCAATGTCTGAAGCGGAAATCTGTTCTTCCTGGTTTGGTTGAGAAGCTGATTCTGCCTTTTTACCCATGAGAAAATAGAGCTCAGTGGCAAGCGCCTCTTGATATTCAAATCGAGTTGGGTAATCATCACTTAATGAACGGAGTATCTCAACAGCCTCTTCATGTTGTTGATTTAGAATATATGCATTAGCAAGGCCATGACGAATGTGGGGACTCTGAGGATTCTGCTGTTTCAGATCACTGTAGAGTTGAATTGACTTTTCAATATTCCCCGATTCCAGGTAGAGATAGGCAAGTTTTTCCCCAATGTCAGGATTTACATCGCTGCTTTTCTCCGATGCTGTTTCGAGGGTGGTTATAGCGTCGTTAAGATCTCCATGCCGATAAAACGTATTAGCCAAAAGATTGTAGGCAACCAGGCTGTCGGGATTAATCGCTATTGCATTTTCAAAATGAGCCGCGATGGTTTCAAACTGCTGATCCAGATATTCTGAGCGATCTTGCTGCAACAACCGTATTCCATCACCCTGCTCAGAGCTCCAGGCTTTGGTTAGTATGTTTTTCAGTTCCGGTTGAACTTCTTGACCGGTCTGTTTTTGTGATTCTGCCAGGTCGCGCAGATTTTGATAGTAGGGTTTTCTTTGTGCCGGGGAAGATGTTGCAACAGAGATAGCGTAAAGTAATTCCGCTTTTTCAAGCTGAAGATCTCTGTTGTTGGGTTCGTCACTTAATTGGGAGTTAATCTGTTCTAGTTTCTCAAGAGAACTCTCAATGCTAAACTCAGATCCGTTGTCAGAACTGGTTTGATTAAATTGTGAACAGGAGAGGGTAAAAAAAACCCCGAAGGCAGTCCAGATAAACATCAGGAGTGCCTTTCGGGTTTTTAAATAGATCATGTAATTCTTTTTTAGTCGTTTAGTCCGGCTCTTTCCATGGCTTCCATGGCTTCTTCTTCCATTCCAAGGGTGGTATAAACCTGGAACAGAGATTGCCAGTTTTCGGGATTATCGGGGTTAATTTCGGCTGCTTTTTCGTAATAAACGAGAGCTTCCTTTAAATTCTCCCTGGCTCTTT
>SKRK01000115.1 GCA_007118525.1 Balneolaceae bacterium | reverse complement strand
TGTCTAACAGGGCTTTACTCAAATGTGGGACCGGGCGGAATCGAACCGCCGACACACGGATTTTCAGTCCGTTGCTCTACCGACTGAGCTACAGTCCCTCATCGAAGATGTCAAAGATAAGGGCTTTTCAATCCTAACACAAAGCCTTCATTAAACTTTTAGCAATAATAAGCAGAGAATCTTTCAAATCACAAACTCCAAAATCCATACAACCCCTGAAATACACTCTTCCCGCCCATAGCACAAACAGATCAAACAGATTGGAGTTTAGATGTTAGAGTTTGTGATTTGTGATTTAGAGCTTGAAATTTGGAATTTGGAATTTGGAATTTGAACCTTATCCCGCCACCACGTTCTCTTCAACATGGATATCCTTGATTCTCATCTGTATAGACCGCTTGCCATTCCATATGTTCTCCTCTAATACATAGGCGATATCTACCCGGTTCTCTTCACAATTTCGGATCTTTGGCAGGTATTCGTGCATATTAAAGCCAATGGCGTCAATAATGGCCGACTCTCCCTGCCTCACCTTAATCTTTAGATGTCCGTTACCGACAATTGCGGGAACACCTTCGATACAGATATCTTTTGATACAAAAATGGGGCGCAGGTTACCGGGCCCAAAGGGTTCAAACTGGTTGAGCAGTTTCCAGAATTTCATATCCAGATTTTGCAGATCCAGCTCGGTGTCGATCTCGAGTTCCGGGAGAAAATCACTGTTTGAAAGCATGGAGTACGCAATTTTATCTATTCGGCTTCGAAATTCCGAGAGATTTTCCTCACTCATAGTCAGCCCGGCTGCGAATTCGTGACCTCCAAATTGTTCGAGCAGATCGTCGCACTGCTTAAGCGCATCGTAGATATTAAACCCTTTTATGGAGCGGGCCGACCCTTTTATTTTCCCCTCAACCGTACTCAGCATAATGGTTGGCCTGTAGTAGATATCCACCAGGCGGGATGCGACAATCCCGATCACGCCCAAATGCCAATCGGGATGGTGCAGAACCATACTTGAGAGCTCCTCAACATTAAAATCAGCTTCCAGCATCTCCATGGCCTGAGTCATGGTTTCACTGTCGGTATCGCGCCGCCTGATATTCACAGACTCCAGCTCTGATGCATATCTTTTGGCTGACTGCTCATCAGTGGCAATCATCAGCTCAACAGCTGTTGTTGCGTCGCCCATGCGCCCTGCAGCATTAATTCTGGGGCCGATTGAGAATACAATGGTAGAGGTATTGACGGAACCGGGTGTAATTTTAATTTTTTCCAGCAAGGCTTTAATCCCGATACGCGGCTCTGTGTTGATCAGCTTTAACCCTCTTCTCATCAGAATACGGTTTTCATCCGTGATGGGAACAATATCGGATGCAATTGAGATGGCAACCAGGTCGAGGTATTGATTTGAAACGGCAGGGGCCAGGCCGAGCTTGTGAACTGTTCCCTGGATCAGCTTAAATCCTACGCCGGCTCCCGAGAGGCCGTCGAACGGGTAGCTGCAATCGGGTCTTTTGGGATCCAATACAGCAACGGCGTCCGGTATCTGATCTCCCACGGTATGATGGTCGCAGATAATGAGATCAATACCCTGCTCCCTGGCGTAGAGGGCCTCCTCGACGGCGGTAATTCCACAATCGACGGATACAATCAGGCTTGCACCCTTTTCAATGGCAAAACGGATGCCGTCGGGATTAATACCGTACCCCTCTTTGAAGCGGTGGGGTATGTAATACTCAACATCCAGCCCAAATCCCTTCAGAAAGAGATACATGATGCTGGTTGCTGTTGTGCCATCTACATCATAATCACCGTAGATGACAACCTTTTCATGATTTCGAATTGCCTCCGAAAGGCGAACTGAAGCCTTATCCATATCCTTCATAAGAAATGGATCATGAAGTGATTCAGATTCAGGCCGGAAAAATTTCTTCGCCTTTTCGTAGCTGGTTATGTCCCGGTTTACAAGTAAACGGGCTATTTCATTTGGAATGCTGAGGTTTTCCGCCATATAGCGGATGGAATCTCCCCTTTCGGGTTCGGAATATACCCATCGGAATGACATAAGTTATGTTTGGTTTTGTTCTCATTTAACAGGCAGGGGAGTGTCACCTCAACAAAGCCAAAACAGAGATCTGCGCCCATAATAAGAGCGCAATCAAATTGTTATCTTATTATATAAAAAGGTACTGAGAAATCGATATTTAGTTTTCACAAGTTATGACCTCTAAAGCAAATATTCAGGTGTTCAATTTTGTAAAGTAATTATAAATCGGAGCGCCTGAATTTTACTTATATTAATACAGAGAGTTGTTAATTGGTTAGGGAATTTCATAGCTTTGGAAGCGGTTCCAATTCTGCCTGGAATAGGGTATAGCTGCCATAAAAATATTAATAACGTTATGAATAACACAGTTAAAAAGGTAAACCCTGCGGATACAATGGACGAAAATTTTCAACTCTTCAGCGACCTGACGCATATGGAGCATGAGCAAATTGTATTTTGCTCAAAGCCGGAAGTCGGGTTAAAGGCTATTATTGCTATTCACAATACCACCCTCGGACCGGCGCTTGGAGGGACCAGGATGTGGAACTACTCTACCGAAAAAGAGGCGATTCGTGATGTTTTGAGGCTGTCGCGCGGCATGACCTACAAGGCAGCCATTTCGGGCCTGAATCTCGGCGGCGGCAAGGCCGTTATTATCGGCGACTCCCAAAAGGATAAATCCGAATCCCTGTTTCGGGCATTTGGCCGCTATGTAGATGGGCTGGGTGGTCGATACATTACAGCAGAAGATGTTGGAATAACCGAACGGGATATGGAGTGGATCTTTGCCGAAACCAAATTCGTAACCGGCCTTCCAAAAGAGATGGGCGGAAGTGGGAATCCGTCGCCTGTTACAGCTTACGGCGTATACATGGGGATGAAAGCTGCCGCCCACCGGGCATATGGCTCTGATTCTCTGAGCGGTAAAAAAATTGCAATCCAGGGAGCCGGATCTGTAGCTTCACACCTGGCCGGGTATATCAGCAAAGAAGGAGCAGAGCTCTATATAACCGATATTTTTAAGGAGAAGGCAAATAAGGTCGCTAAACTTACCGGCGCAAATGTGGTTGCCCCTGATGATATCTACACTCTAAATATGGACATCTTTAGCCCCTGTGCTTTAGGCGGAGTGGTGAACGATGATACCATCGGGTATTTGAAGTGTGATATCATTGCAGGCGGTGCAAACAATATTCTGGATGATGAAGGCAAACATGGCGACATGCTCATCGAAAAGGGAATTTTATATGCTCCGGATTATGTTATAAATGCAGGCGGCATCATGAATGTGGCAAGTGAACTTGAGGGATATAATGAAAAACTATCCATGGAAAAAGCTTCCAGAATTTATGATACAATACTCAAGGTTTTTGATTATTCAGAGCAGCACAATATTACCACCATTGCAGCGTCAAATAGAATAGCCGAAGAAAGAATCAAAGCCATAGCAGAAGTCGGAAATATTTATTCCTCAAAAAGTCATTTTTCTAAACGAAAAGGCGAAATTTATCTAAGGGACAGATCGTGAAAGATTGATGTCCTGACTATTCATCAGCAACCCGTTAGAAATAGCGGGTTGCTTTTTTTT
>SKRK01000254.1 GCA_007118525.1 Balneolaceae bacterium | reverse complement strand
TCATCCACACAGGTGGCTTCAGGAACGAGCAGAAACGGGCTTCCCCATCCGGCAGCATCCATTCCAAAATCCTCAAGCAGACGGCGCATCTCGCCGTTGGTGCCGATGCCTCCCTGCACAGTTATTTTTGGCTTGATGTCTTCTTCCGCCATTTTTGGGTAGTCCCAACCCCGGGATTCATAAAAGCTTTTCACCATGGGCTGAAAGGTCTCGAGCAGCTCATCTCGTTTCTCCCGGAACTCCTGAAGCAATACAGGCATGAGGTGGCCGTCGGAAGCAAAAGCATGGCCTCCGCAATTTAAGCCCGATTCAATTCTGAATTCAGATACTTCAATACCTTTTTTTGCAAGAAACTTTCCCTGGATCAGGGCCGACCTGAAATCGCTCACTTTCAGGATAATTTTTTTCCTGATCTCGCCGGCAGAATCACGATAAAAATCCTTGAATTCAGATAGATAACCGTAAAGCCGCGGGTTGAAACCGGCAGAAAGAACCAGTCCTGAAGAGAGTTTGCTGTTTGCATAGCCTCGCAGCGCTGCACTGGCGTCACTAAACTCTGAACTCATGGGTTTATCATCCTTGTCCATACCCAGCGCATCAACCTTAGCCATGATGTTAACATCGATGGAGCCGGGAGTCATTTGCTTTGTAAGTTTATCAATAAACTCTCTACGTTCATCAGCGTTAGTAAGGGATGAAATAAATTTATAACTCGATTTAAGTGGATTTGAATCGGGTAGTAAATTAAAATAGCGGTCTTTTTCGCTCTCATTAAAAAGCTGAAGCTGTTTTAGATCTTCAAATTTTTTGGAAACGATATCGGAAACAAGATCCAAATAAGCCGTTATTCGATCAGCTCTGCCATCAATTGTGGATTTTGGGATATTGTGATAGGCAAAGTTGAATTCACTGCTATAGTGTTTGCGAATTTTTTCACAGAGCATATCGTCAACTACAGAGATAACGGAGCTGATTCCAAGATGTGCAACACGTATGGGACTGTCGATAGAGTGTCCGGTTCCCATGACCGGAATGTGAAATTGGTGTTGATACATGGGGGGATGATTACAATAGATAATTTAAATTGATCTATTAAGGTAAAGTTTTATTATTTTAAAGACAAAATAGTCTTAATTATTTTTACAATTAGAATCCCATCCACATGGATAAGAATAAGAAGCAACGATCATGGGCAGAACCATATAAAATAAAAATGGTTGAACCGGTACGGATTTCAACATTCGAAGAACGCAAAAAAGCCATTGAGGCGGCGGGATATAATACTTTTTTACTGCGCTCACGTGATGTATACATCGATTTATTGACCGACAGCGGAACATCGGCTATGAGTGATCGCCAGTGGGCCGGTATGATGATGGGTGATGAAGCTTATGCAGGCAGTGAAAACTTTTACCATCTTGAGAGAAAAGTTCGCCGCTTTTACGGTTATAAATATATTGTGCCCACTCATCAGGGGCGTGCTGCAGAGCATATCATATCTCAGATCATGATAAAGAAGGGTGATTATATTCCCGGAAACATGTATTTCACAACAACCAAGCTGCATCAGGAACTGGCAGGAGGAACATTTGTAGACGTGGTTATTGATGAGGCTCACGATCCTGACAATGAACACCCCTTCAAAGCCAACGTAGATCTTGATAAGCTTGAAACCCTGATTATTGAGAAGGGTGCCGACCGGATACCTTACGTTTCAATAGCAACTTCGGTAAATATGGCCGGCGGGCAACCCATTTCGATGGAAAACCTGAAACAAGTTCGTGAACTTACTCAAAACTATGGTATACCGATTATTCACGATATGACCCGTGTGGCTGAAAACGCATTCTTTATCAAGCAGCGGGAAAAGGGGTATGGAGATAAGCCGGTGCGGGAAATAGTGAGTGAAATTTGTTGCCTGACCGATGGCGCCACCATGAGTGCAAAGAAAGATGCCCTGGTAAATATCGGTGGATTCCTGGCTCTGAATGATAAAGAGTTATTTAAGAAGGCCTGTAATATGGTAGTGATCTACGAGGGTTTACACACCTATGGCGGGTTGGCCGGGCGAGACATGGAAGCGATGGCAATAGGTATTACAGAATCGGTAGATGAAGACCATATAAAAGCCCGTGTGGGCCAGGTGGAGTATCTCGGTAAAAAACTGATCGACATGGGTATTCCTATTGTGCTTCCTATAGGAAGCCATGGAGTATTCCTGAATGCATCAAAAATACTTTCTCATCTAAGCCAGGATAAGCTTCCGGCTCAGACGCTTGCGGCCGAACTCTACCTCGACGCAGGTATTCGTGCGATGGAAAGAGGAGTGGTATCAGCCGGCAGAAATCCAGAAACAGGCGAACACAATTATCCTGCCCTTGAACTGGTGCGCCTTACCATACCTCGAAGAGTGTATACACAAGCGCATCTTGATGTAGTTGCAGAATCTGTTGAAGCAGTTTACGAAAACAGGGAAGCCATTACCGGTCTTGAGTTTACATATGAACCTGAACATCTGCGGTTTTTCCAGTCAAGGTTTCAAAAAATTGAATGATAATTATTGGTTCGAATCAGTTTTATTTCATCAGCTTTAAAAAGAAAAAGTTCTCTTAACCCAGTGGTTTAAGCCCGGCAGAGAAGTGTCGCAGTACCGGCTGAGATGATGTAATTTTATACCCTCGTAAACTTTCCCGCTGTTCGTTTGCCGCTAAAATGACCTCAAGCAGGTAGTCGACATGGCTTTGTGTGTATACCCGGCGCGGAAAGGCCAGCCGTACCAGCTCCATTGCGGCAGGTTTCTCAGTACCGTCGGGCTGCAAACCAAACATAACGCTGCCAATCTCAACGGATCTCACACCTCCAAGCAGGTAAAGCGCATTTGCCAGCGACCACGCCGGGTATTCAAGCGGCGGAATATTTGGAAGCATCTGCTTTGCATCAATGTAAACCGCATGACCTCCCGTAGGCAGGACAATGGGTATACCGGCACGGGTCAGCCTGTCGCCCAAATAAGATATCGAGCGAATGCGATAGCGCAGATAACCTTCATCCAGGGCTTCGTAGAGTCCGCGTGCAACAGCTTCCATATCGTATCCCGCCATGCCTCCGTAGGTGGGGAATCCTTCAGTTAGTATTACCAGGTTACGGCACTTCGATGCGAGATTGTTGTCATTTAAGGCAAGGAATCCGCCTATGTTAGACATCCCGTCTTTCTTTGCACTCATGGTGCATCCGTCGGCATAACTGAAAATCTCTTTTGCAATCTCCATGGGGGTTTTATCTGCATACCCTTCTTCCCTTGTTTTAATGAACCAAGAATTTTCTGCAAAACGGCAGGCATCAATAAAAAATGGAATGCCATGTTTTCGTGCAATCTCTGACACCGATCGAATGTTCTCCATACTTACGGGCTGGCCTCCGCCTGAATTGTTGGTAATTGTGAGCATAATAACCGGTATACGGTCAGTTCCGGTTTTATTTATAGTGTCTTCAAGCGCCTGCAGGTCCATATTCCCCTTAAACGGATGAAGATTACCGGGATCCTGGCCTTCAGGAATTACCATGTCGCGGGCTTCGGCACCGGCGTGCTCCACGTGGGCACGAGTGGTGTCGAAATGGGTATTGTTGGGAATCACATCTCCCT
>SKRK01000016.1 GCA_007118525.1 Balneolaceae bacterium | reverse complement strand
GCGGTAAAACCCATATATGATATTTCTGCGCACCGCTTCACTCTGCGCATCAAAAGCGAGAGTATATAGACTTAAAGTCGTATCGTCCGGAATCTCAACTCTTGTAAGAATTGTACCCGCAGCCAGTGCGCACCCTTCTGATTGAAACAGGCGTTCAGAATCATCAAGCAGGAGTTCCAGATGATGACGTTGACCATGCCTTCGAAATACCTCACAAACGCCATCCGACTCTATCCCCTTTGAAATATATGCCTCTGATATCTTATTTAGCTGATCTTCAGAGATAGGGTGAAAGCTGAGTGCAAACCATGTTTCTGAATTGTCTAATTCAACAGCCCGGTTCACAAAGAGATCAAGATCTTCAGTGTCGGTTTTGGCCAGGGCACGCCAGGCCAGGCTTGCCACACTGGGATTGGAGTGTTCGGTAAATTCGAGAAGTGCACTAAAATCCCGATCCGATATGGCTTCAGCTATATCCGGATAGTAGTTTAGGATAACTTCGCTCTTTTCCAATGGCTTCTCTTCAGCCGAGCATCCAAAGAGATGAGATGAAAGTAAAATTTGGATGAAAATGATCAGCAAAGTTCGAAAACGGGAATTGTATTTTGGCAAAGTTCTTTGTTTATTACACATATATTATACATTAATCAATATCATTATGGATAAGGCACAGCTGACACGCAAGCAGAAAGAGTTCTTCGACTACATTTTGGAGTATAAAAACGATCACGATGTATGGCCAACTTACAGGGAGATCGCCGAAGAGTTTAATTATAAGTCACCCAACAGTGTAACACAAAATATTCAGGCGCTTTTGAAAAAAGGATATCTTGTGAAGGGTGATGACGAGGAGTATGATATCCATCCCAATCATGAGGAGCTATTGGGAATCAATAGAGAATCGGGCATCCCGGTTCGAGGCCTTATAGCCGCCGGCTATCTGCAGGAAGCAGTTGAAGCTGACCTTGGCAGGATTACACTGGAAACTATTTTCCCCAACCTGGACGATATGTTCGCCCTTCGCGTATCGGGAATGAGCATGAAAGATGCCGGTATCTATGACGGGGATTTTGTACTGCTCATGGACAGCGACGTGAAGGACGGCGATATTGGCGCTGTTCTTTTCAATGGTGAAACCAGCCTGAAAAGAATCTATTATGATAAAAACGGACTTCGCCTGGAACCGGCCAATGAGGAGTATGACACAATTATTGTTGAGCCGGATGTTTTTGAGGAGGTAAGAATTATCGGGAAATATATCGGGCATGTGAACCGGTCGGGGATTCATCGCGGTATGGCTCGCAAAGCGAGTTAATGATCCCCTTACTTCGTGATGAAAAAGGGGCTTTTATGCCTTTAATCCATTAGATAAGCACCAAGACCCAAATTCATTTCATGAAAATTGAAAGCCAACTATATCTACATGCTTTATTAGTACTCCTTTTTGCTTCATGTCAAAGTTATTCAGAACAACAAGAGTCACAATCAATAGGAATTGACACAATGCAAGTAAGTGATCTTGCAATTATAGTCTCTACTGAATCTGCATTACTTGGAGAGCCCAGAGAAATCGTTTCAATGAATGAAAACCATCTTGCAGTCTATGATCACGCCTATAAAAAAGTAATCATATTTAGTAGGAATGGTGATAAACTAGATGAATTCGGAAATGTTGGAGATGGTCCCGGAGAATGGGATTCGATGTCAGGCGCAACTGATTTAAATTATTTATCAGAACGTTTTTTCACAAGCAACCGCGGACGTTTTTTATATGAATTGTATGACAGATCGGGGAACCACATCAGATCCATTACATTTCCTCAATATTTAAACTATAGCCACAAAACACTGCTTCCGGATAACAAACTACTTGTTGTAACCAATGGTCGTGAAAATGCATTAGCTGCCGTAACGGATCTAAATGAAGAAGGAAGTATTATTCAAAAAATCGGTTTGCCGGAATCAGAATATACTGAACGGCGAAACTTTGAACAGGAAAGAATAACATATTCCAATGGTGAAATTCCCGGAAATGATCGGAATAGAGCACTTGCAGCAAAGGGTGAAGACGGGTATTTCATATTTATGAACGCTTTGGGAGAACTTCGACATTATTCCGAAGATGGTGAGCTTATCTTTCAAAAAGAAATTCCGGACGTTATCAAGAATTCTGTTTTTGATTTCATAATACATCAAAACAAAGAAGAGGCAAGGCTACACACCGTAATGCCTTTGGAATATGCCCGGGAAATGCTGATACACGATGGATTAGTCTATCTATTTATACCCAAGCCTTATCCCGGAGCAGAAAGTCTGGATTTCAGAATGCTGATATATAACTCTGATGGAGAACTTTTAAAACATTATATGTTTGAAGATCCAGAAAATGAGTCTTTTTTATATGACTTTGCAATCAGTTCTGACAACAATATTTACTTCATTGATGTAATGAGGTCCAAAATTTTGGAGTTTATACCAAATTTTGAGTGATACTTTCTTCAAATTATTACCAAATTAAGGTATAACAAGCAATTCCTGCTGAAGTATTTGCGCTGATTGCTTAACTTTTGAGATAGTAGTCCTGCAGTAGAATTGCCACACCATTCTCCTCTCTGCCGGTCACCATTCTGCGAATGTGCATAGAGATAACGGAGTAAAACCTTACTTCTTTACGGTCTCCAATTTTCCATTCACTCCCTTTCGCGACTCAAACAGTTGTGAATCCTTAATCCATGCCCGGCCTCCATCATGCTGAAGCCGCTTGCGGTTTTTAAATTTGAAGGCCTGTTTGTGAAGGTCAGGTAATTTATTGGTCATACATCGATGGGTTTTTTGTTTTAGTTTAAAATACGTTAACAGAAGTTATCAGAAAAACTAAAATATATTTGTTTGTATAACGGCCTTACCCTGCGCACAGTTTAACTTGTTTTCTGTTTTTCTGAGCGGATAAAAAACCTTTCTCCAATAGTTTCACATTAGAGTAAAATCCATTATCTTTGAAGTCTATCAAAAAATTGAACTCCAAGAAATTCACGGAACAGATATGTACGCTATCGTAAAAATAGGCGGGCATCAATACAAAGTTGCTGAAGACCAAACCGTTTTTGTAAACAGAATTGCCGAAGGCGAAGAGAAAATTACTCTCGACGAAGTGCTTCTGGTAAAGGATGCAAAGGGCAATGTCAAAATCGGCAAGCCAACAGTTGAAGGCGCCAAGATTGAAGCAACCGTTTTAGATCACCTTAAGGGTGACAAAGTTATTGTTTTCAAAAAGAAAAGAAGAAAAGGCTACAAGGTTAAAAATGGCCACAGGCAGGCTATAACCCAGCTTAAAATTGATAAAATTTCGTAATTAACGACCACGAGGCAACACAATGGCACATAAGAAAGGTCAAGGCTCCACAAGAAACGGACGAGATTCAGAATCGAAACGACTTGGCGTAAAAAAATATGGCGGCGAAGAAGTCCGCGCCGGTAACATTATTGTACGTCAAAGAGGTACAAAATTTCACCCCGGTGAAAACGTTGGCCGCGGTGGCGACGACACCCTGTTTGCTCTCACCGACGGAAAGGTAACTTTCCGAAGAAAAGGCAACGGAAGAAAATTTGTATCGATCGAACAGGTCTGATCAAAACAGAATCCAAGTTGATTT
>SKRK01000161.1 GCA_007118525.1 Balneolaceae bacterium | reverse complement strand
TAAAAAACGGCTGCATGATTTTGTCTTTAATTTCATCAGGAATTCCCGGACCGTTGTCCTCAATTTCAAGGATTACTTTCCCACTATCAGACTTTGTTCGAACGGTTAATTTTGGACTATACCGTTTGGAATTTGGTGCTTGGTCATTGGGATTTCCGGTCCCCTGTCCTCCGTCTTCGGTCAGCTTGCTCCGCATCGCATCAAACGCATTATTCGTCAGATTCAAAATCACCCGACTGAAATCCTCGGCAACCAGCGGTACTTCGCCAACGGACTCATCCAAGTCCAATTGAATATCCACATTAATAGAATCCTTACCTGCCCGCATTCCATGGAAGGAGAGGTTGACGTATTCCTTAACCAGATTATTTAACCGGGTTGGTTCCATTTTTCCCGTACTGCCCCGCGAATGTTGCAGCATCGATTTTACAATGCTGTCGGCACGGCTGCCGTGCTCGTGAACTTTGCGCAGGTTGGCTTCGATATCGTCGAGGATTTCGAGGAGGAGTTCGTTGTCGGGGCTCGAGGCATAACCAGGCTCCGTGTCATCCCCTAGAACGACTTTGTCGTTCTTTCCCTCCGTCGGCTGACGGAGGGACTCTTTCTGCCTTTCCTGACCTCCGAAGCCTTGGCGCAGGAGGTTCACTTTTGTGGGGTGCTGTTCCCAATCCCGACCCTTCGGGGCCCTTTCACCACCCTGTCCCCGGTCTTCGGTCACCCGTCGCACTTCCTCTCGTGCCTCTTCAACCAATTCCAGGCTCACTTCCGAAAAATTATTCACGAAATTCAATGGGTTTTTAATTTCGTGGGCAATGCCGGCGGTGAGCTGACCAAGGCTGGCGAGTTTTTCCTGCTGGATGAGCTGATCCTGTGCGGCTGTGAGCTTCTCAAGGGAGTCGATAAGAAGCTTGTTTGATTTGTCTAACTGAGCTGTTCTTGCTAAAACCTCTCTTTCAAGTTCTTCTTTTTTCCGTTCAACCAGTTTCTGTTTCTCTCTTGCAAGTTTTTCATTTT
The DNA here is from genome assembly GCA_007118525.1 of Balneolaceae bacterium. Taxonomy (GTDB): domain Bacteria; phylum Bacteroidota; class Rhodothermia; order Balneolales; family Balneolaceae; genus Rhodohalobacter. The sequence continues at coordinate 2,668 of SKRK01000161.1, read as the reverse complement.
CATCAAGCTGATCTTTTAGCTCCAGATTCATTGAAGCAAAATTTCTGGCAAGATAAATGGAATACCCGGCCGGAATAAAAATAAAACCAATCTGGGTGGATATTTGATATTCCGCCCACAAGATTGAGATATCAGACGCTATTAACAGTGTACGCGGTATGATTAGAACGAAGTATATAATATAGGCAAGAATGATCACATTGTACTCTTTCCGGCCCTTGAGTACCCTGTCTTTTGAGAAGAGAATAATGGCCGTTATTGTAGAGGCATAAGAAAACAGTACTAAAAAACTGCGTGTTTGAACCGGATTGGTAATAACAAAATAGAGAAATACGATACCGGTTAATGTGAATAGAACAGGAATCAGATTAATGTTTCGGCGTGTTACAACAAAAACAAAATAGATGTTAATGATGCTGACAAGGGTAACAGCTATCCCCTCTATATGGAGGGCTCTTAGAAAAAGGTCCGGGTTTAATGTCAGGCCTGCCGATACATTTGCAAAGCTTATGAAAAAGTAGGATAGAAGAAGCAGGGAGTAAACCAGGTTTGCCTTTTCCGGAGGATAGTAGAAAAAAAGTAAAAAATGCAGAAAAGCAAAAGCGATCAGGATTCCCATGACGAGAAAATAGAGCTGACGGGTATTTCTGGTTTCATCAATGCGGGAATAGTACTGATTTAAGGCAGTTTCGGAAGATGATAACCTTACCAGCGGACCGACCGGAGCTTTATCCCATGCTTTCCGGTAGTTATGATTTGAATAGCGGATTGCGATAAAATGAAGATCCTTTTCAGCGAATGTAAACGTAATGGGATAAAAAAGACCGATTGTTTCTTCGGTTTTGTAATCCGTTCCAACGCGACCGGCAGAACCTGCCCGTTCGCCATTGACATAAACTTCCATACCCCCGTATATCCGGCCCCACAGCGCAACTTCTTTGTTGTACATGGATGGATCAATTTTGATAACTCCGGCAAGCCATCCGATTCCATCCCACTCTTCAGGCACTTGTCCCGCCCACATCCCGAGAGAAACCGGCGACCATGAACCTGAAAAGGTGCTGTCGGATGCAAGCACCGGGTCATCGCCATGATGATAAAACCAACCCTGTTTCTCGAATAATGTAACTTCAGAAGAATTTTCTAACAGAGATTCCTGGATAGTAACAACGGGAGGTACATCACTGATTTGAAACGTGTTGATCAGTGACAGAACTGCAACTAGTGCAACGTAGATGCCGGTCATGAACTTTTCATTAGAGTAGAAGTTAAACTTAAGGTATTTATTTAAATTTAATTTAATATCAAAAAAAATATCGATCTGAATATAGTTTGTAATATATATCCATATAAGATTATTTTTTATTTTGACATGAACGCTGCGAAACAATGATCTTGCCGGCGTAAACGGATATTTTTTTAAAACCGGTAAATTGTTTTATATGCGAGTTGAGAACCTGGATTAATGCCGCATTTTTAATCAGAATGATTAAATCCGTTGAGATTGCCTGATTCAAAGATGCAACAGAAGTTCTTACTGGCCGGTTTTCTTCATCCAGAATAGGGGTAACCAAAGGCACTTCCGAATCGGTGAGTGAATAGACGCAGGAATATCCATAGGTGTATGCCGAATCCTGCATTTCAATCAGAAGAACATTCAGGCCCTGCCCGGAAAGATGCCACGCAGTGGAACTGCCCATTAATCCACCGCCTATAACGATGATGTCTTCAATTTCAGGTTTACTGCAGGAGAACACTGAAAAAGATAACAGAATGAGCAGGGCGGAGGTTTTCATAATTTCATGATTATTCGTTTTTGGGAAAAATCTAAAAAAAGTAATTAAACAGGTAATCACACTAACTTTTTAAGCAAAACCCTGAAGCAGGTAGAGCCCGTCTTGGAATCAATGGTTAACTCTCCACCATGCGCCTTCACAATATCATTTGTAATACTCAGCCCCAGCCCCGTACCCTGCGCCCCTTTCTTTGTCGTAAAAAACGGCTGCAGGATTTTGTCTTTGATCTCATCCGGGATGTCGGGACCGTTGTCTTCGATTTCGATGTGCACCTTGCTGTGTTCGGATTTGGTTCGAATCGTAAGTTTAGGTTGATATTTAAGTGACGAGACATCCCCCACCTTCCCCCGAAAGCCTTCGGGGTCTGCACCGAGGCTGTCCAGGTTACGGCCGGTGCCTGTGACCTTTGCTTTTTCCCGAGTAGCCAATATCTCAGAGAGGCGGGAGCCAACAAAGCCGGTTGCGCCCGTTACCAACACCTCCATAAGGAGAGATACATTTTTTACTGTATTTTAAAATCGATTTCAGGCTAATAAGATCACAGCAGCGCAAATGAGTGAACACCGGAATAGTACAAAAAAAGCTGCACTCAGTTAAACCTAACGATTTTGACGGGCTTATTTTGACGACGTTGTACATAACAGCTTGACCCGTATTTCCCATTCTAACTCTTCTTCACTATCATCAGGTATGGAAATATTAGGAATTGACGTTGGCGGATCAGGCATAAAAGGCGCTGTTGTGGATACAGAGAAAGGTGAACTCATCACTGAACGGTATCGTATACCCACTCCGCAACCGCCAAAACCGGGACCCATGATCGAAACGATTGAGGCGATCATCACTCATTTTGAATGGGATGGCCCCGTGGG
>SKRK01000288.1 GCA_007118525.1 Balneolaceae bacterium | reverse complement strand
TCATAAACTTCAATCAAGATTTTTGTCTCGGTTTGATTACTCATTTCTTTAATTTGGTTTTACTATTAATGGGGCTTTTTATAATCAATCGTAAAATTACGATGATAACATAAGACATCCAACTCTTATTTCACTTTACTCTTTGTTTTTGCCTTGATTTGACGGCCTTATTAAAAAGGTGATACATGTCTGGTATCCAGAAAGGTCGTTTTCAGGCTGGGTTTCTTTTCGGTAAAGTTGTAGGCAATCCATGCGGAGAACAGGATTTGTTAAAAAGTTTTTGGGCTTCGATACCGAGAATGCTTGTTTTGCCCCGATTAATTCGGGGTTAGCATGAAATCTGCCACATAGCCGGTATCGCTGGTCATAATGTGCAATTTAAACAAGGCGGTTATGGTACAAGCAGAGCAGGTTTTGTTGAGAATAAATCCCCTCCGGCCCCGCAAGAGATCCCCATGAGAGAAGCGAAGATAGCTTAACCCACCGTCCAAAAAAATATCAAGTCCAGATCGTGAAATCTTCGCTTTTACGTGCCCTTGTGGCTATTTACCGACTATTTCATCAGGGTGTAATGTTCTTCCTGTTCTATCGAACTAAAAAGAAAAGTCTCTCTAATAATGAGATCAACCCACAAGATTCCTGGCAGAATCGAAAAAAAGTATTGTAAGGCAGATGGACCATTGTACTTAGAAAAATAGAAGAAAGTGGTAATTAGTCAGTGCAGCCTGTTGCCAATTTCATAAGCCAGACGTTCGATCGGATAGGAGCCTTCATGAATCCCATGCACCTGCAGGTTCCAGTTAAAGTCAGACAGAAGCGAGGTCTGTTTATTTTGTACGATGATTTGGCCGCCAATTATATCTATTACTTTAGCTCCTTCAGTTCCATCACCACCTCCACCGGATAAGAAAACGGTTAATGTGTTTGGACCGAATTGTTTGGCAACAGAGTCTAGTAAAACATCAATAGATGGCCTGAACCCTGCAACATCAGATTGTTGACTCAGAAATATTCTGTTGTCACCATCACTTTTCTTTATCTGAATGTGATAGTTGCCCGGGGCCAGGTATGCAATTCCGTTTTGTAGTACATCCCCTTCTTTTGCTTCCTTTACTTCGAGCTCCGTGTATTCGTTTAAATCCTCGGCAAGAATTTCACTATAAAGTTCCTCAATATGCTGCAGGATAATCACTGGTACGGGCAGATTTTTGGGAAGCTGAGAAAGTAAAACGTATAAGGGTGCTATGCCACCCAGGCAACCCGCAATAACCAGTAATTCCATTCGGCTCATGGAGGTATTGAAAAAATCAGCCGGTATTGGATCTGTATACTTCATTTTTGTATCCAAAATATTACGGGTCATTAGTACAGTTCGGTTAAGCCGTGGGACAGCTTTGATAACCGGGATCACGCGATTTTGGAAAAACTCAAGCGTCCGGACACTATTACTGAATCGGGTTGTTTTTGGGAAATATTCTACAGCACCATGTTTTAAAGCCTGTATCGCGGCCATTGCTCCTGATTTGCTGTGTGGTGTTAAGACAATAATTGGCAGATACTCCAATTGCTGCCTCACTCGTAGAAATAGTTTCATTTCATCCGAATCATTATTGTCGATACCTAAAATGAGCAGATCAGGCTCACTTTCAACGATCTCTTTCCCAAGCTCTTCAATATGTTTGGTACTTTTGGAATTTATAAGGCTTAAACCATCAGTTTGATTAATGGCTTTGTCCAGTTTTTCCCGGACAAATAAGTTAGGTTCGGCAACAAATATATTTATCCTCTTCATTGAGCACACCTTTAGTTGATATGTTACTGTATCAGATTCAGCTTCTATCCTCCATTTCGATAAATTCGCGTCTGTTTTTGCCTGTATAGATCTGACGCGGACGTGTAATGGGTTGCCCCTCCTCTGTCATCTCTTTCCAGTTGGCTATCCAGCCCGGCATTCTCCCCAGAGCAAACATCACAGTAAACATCTCTGTGGGAATTCCCATAGCACGATATAGCAATCCTGAGTAGTAATCCACATTTGGATATAATTTTTTTCGATGAAGTACTCATCGCTTAATGCTGCTTCTTCAAGCTGTTTTGCGATGTCCAATAACGGATCATTCAGATTTAGATCTCCAAGAACTTCATCGGCAGATTTTTTAATAATAGTAGCCCTCGGGTCAAAGTTTTTATACACCCTATGACCAAATCCCATCAATCGCTTGCCCGATTCTTTATCTTTAAACTTTGCAATCCACTTGTCGATGTTTTGTTTACTGGCACCTCCGTCATCATATATTTGTTGCAACATCTCTATAACAGCCTGGTTTGCACCTCCGTGAAGTGGACCCCATAGCGCCATTACTCCGGCTGAGGCAGCAGCGTACAAATTTGCCTGAGATGAACCTACAACCCGCACTGTAGATGTTGAGCAGTTTTGCTCGTGATCGGCATGAAGTATCAACAGCTTATTCAGTGCAGAAACTATTTTGTCGTTCAATTCATACTCTTCAGTTGGCATCGCAAACATCATATGCAGAAGATTGCCACTGTAGTCGAGCCTGTTTTGAGGGTACATTACCGGATGTCCAATACTGTTCTTAAATGACCAGGCAGCTATGGTAGCACTTTTTGCCAGAAGCCTGTGAATAGTCAGATCTATATCTATCTGATCCTGAACAGGATTCAACACATCAGGATAGAAAGAGGACAGGGCACCAATCATCGAGGCCAATACACCCATTGGGTGTGCTCGCTGAGGGTACCCTTCAAAAAACTTCTTCATATCCTCATGGATCAGCGTATGATTTGTCACTGAATGTTCAAACTCTTCATATTGAGTAGTTGACGGCAGCTCTCCGTAAATCAATAGGTAGGCAACCTCCAGAAATGACGCCCGCTCGGCGAGTTGTTCTATGGGATATCCTCTATAGCGAAGCACCCCCTCTTCTCCATCTAAAAAGGTAATTTCACTTTTAGTTACCGCTGTATTTTTTAAACCATAATCGAGAGTAACATACCCGGTATTATTCCGCAACGCGCCGATATCAACAGCTTTTTCACCCTCTGTTCCTGTAATCTCATCTAATTCTATTGAAGTTGATTTTAGCTTTAAATCAGCCATAAGAGCTCCTTTTTTAGATTTTATTGAGTTTTTTTCTAAGGTTTTCGACAACTTACAAATATTTTGGATAAATAGGTATAAATATCATAATTTGGGTAACGACCAATTAAAAAATGAGAATATGCTAACTGAATTTGGCTTTGCACTTTTGTTTTTAATTACCGGAGCGCTCTTCGTTGGGGTTGCCTTGTTTGTATCAAAATTGATTCGGCCCGACCGCCCGAATACAGCCAAACTTATGACCTACGAGTGTGGCGAAATTCCGTTTGGAGATGCACGTGTTCAATTCAATAACCGCTTCTACATCATCGGGCTGCTATTCCTCATCTTCGAAGTGGAAATACTCTTGCTGTTTCCATGGGCGGTAGTGTTTAAGGAAGTTGGCTGGTTTGCCTTTGTAGCCATGTTTCTATTTGTATTTCTGATTTTTATAGGGTTTATCTATGAATTGGGCAAGGGGCAGCTCGTATGGGACGTACCCAAACCAAGAATACCGGAATATATTGAAGGAGTTGGCGTGGTTGAACCTGAGGATGAGCCGGAAGGTGATAAACTGAAAATTTTAACAGAAGTGTAGAGG
>SKRK01000166.1 GCA_007118525.1 Balneolaceae bacterium | reverse complement strand
CATGGGTAACATTCAGAACCTATATTTCAGCTCTCTTAAATAAATACTAACACATAACACAAGCTATGTTAAATAAATACATACCCCTGCTAATAGCAGGACTCTTATTTTTGTTTGCCGGGTACGGGCAGCAGGCTTATGCACAGGTCACGACTGCCTCACTTACAGGTGTCGTAGTTGACGAAACAGGACAAACCCTGCCGGGTGCTTCGGTCATTGCTGTACATACTGCTTCAGGAACAACTTATGGTACATCCAGTCGCTCTGACGGATCGTACCGAATCTCTAACATGCGTGTGGGAGGCCCTTACACCATTACATTCTCCTTTGTAGGCTTTCAGTCTTACGTGGTTGAAGAAGTTTTCCTGTCATTAGGTGAAACGTACAACCAGCGGGGTACACTAAATTCAGCCTCAGTTGAACTGGATGAACTTGTTGTTACCGCTCTTGGTGACAGGATTTTCAATCAGGAAAGAACAGGAGCATCAACGAATGTCTCTTCCGATCGTATTTTGAGCGTTCCTACTATAAGCAGGAGCATTAACGATTTGACCAAGTTGACTCCTCAAAGCAGCGGTACAAGTTTTGCAGGTCGCGACAACCGATTTAACAACTACACGGTTGACGGTAGTGTTTATAACAACAACTTTGGTTTGGGATCGTCACAGTTTGCCGGCGGTAACCCGATCAGTCTCGACGCCATTCAGGAGGTGCAAATTAACCTTGCTCCCTATGATGTAAGAGAAGGAGGTTTTACTGGTGCAAACGTGAACGCGATTACTAAAAGTGGTAGTAATACTTTTAGAGGGAATGTTTACACTTACTATAGAAACCAGAACCTGGTTGGTCAAACAATCGGAGACAACGAAATAAATGTAGATGATTCATTTACACGAACAGTTGGTTTCTCTTTGGGTGGACCCATTATTCAGGACAGACTCTTTTTCTTCTTGTCAGTTGAACAGGAAGAAGCTGATAATCCCGGTGATAGCCGCAGGGCTCTTCGTCCGGGTGAAACACCCGACGGTGCCCAGATTACAAGGGTACCCATTGATCGGGCTCAGTTTGTAAGGGATCAAATGGCCGCAATTTACGGGTACAATACCGGTGGATTTGAGAATATTCCTTTTGCCAATGAAGCACTTCGCCTGAATGCCCGTGTAGATTACAATATCAATAGTAATCACCGCGCAATGGTTCGATTAAACCGTTTTGATAGTTTTCGTGATGTAAACATCAACGGTAACAGTATCAGAGGATTTCCTTCATCAGAACGTTACTTCAATACAAGTCGCTCAGGACCGGATGCGCTTACTTTCAGAAATGCCAACTACTCTGTTGATAATGTGGTTACATCATTAGTTGGAGAATTGAATTCAACACTGTCTGATAACCTGGCAAATAACTTCCGTGTTGGATATACCTGGGTAACTGATCCACAAAGAAGTGTACCCGGCGGAGATGCTTTCCCAATGATTGAGATTATGGAGCCTTTGGGCGGTGAGCCAAATGTTTACTATATGTCGTTAGGAAACGAGCTTTTTACAGTGGGTAATCTGCTTGACAACGATACATTCAGCATCTCAAACACTCTCACATACTTCACCGGCAGAAACACCATTACAGCCGGTGCAAATTTTGAGTACATGACGTTTGCAAACGCGTTTAACCCGGTTTGGAACTCATGGTACCGATATGCGACATACGACGACTTTGTAGCTTCTGTAATTGATCAGGATTTAAGCGTCCGTCCGTCACACTTCGCGATTGGCTTCACTTTCGATGAAGACAACCCGACAACACTTCCGCTGGATGAAGTAAACTTTGCACAGGTTGGCCTTTATGTGCAGAATGAGTTTCAACTGAATCCGGACTTCAAGCTGACAGCCGGACTTAGAGTTGATCTTCCATTTTATCCCACGGATGCGCCGAGAAATCCTTCAGTTGAAGGTTTGAACCTTTCAATTCCGAACCCGACAGGTGGTGACAACATCACACCTGATGTAAGTTCATTCCCAAGCCTGAATCCGCTTTGGTCTCCACGGTTAGGATTTAACTGGGATATCCAAGGCGACAGAAGCAGCCAGCTTCGTGGCGGTACCGGTATCTTTTCAGGCCGATTGCCATTTGTATGGATCTCAAATCAAATCAACGCGAATGGTGTACAGCGTGGCCAGAGAGGGTATCTTGCTTCAGACTGGGGCGTGGATGGAAATCCTGCATGGCAGGGATTCCAGTCGGACGTGAACGCTTATCGGCCTGACCCAGCCACATTGGATGCTGAGATTCCAAATCAGATCAACGTAGCAGCCGATGATTTCAAGCTTCCGCAGGTTTGGAGATCGAATATCGCCCTCGATCAAAGACTGCCTTACGGCATGATCGGAACGGTTGAAGCGATTTTTTCTAAAGACTTCAACAGTCCGCTGGCAGTGAATCTGGCTCACCAGAGAACAGGCCAGTCTGTTAATGTAGCAGGTAACTCTTATAACCTTTATGAGCAGCAGCTGCCTGGAGCTGAAGGAACTAATCTTCGGGAAGTTTACTACCTGACTAACATCAACTCAGGATCTTATGTCTCATTAAATCTTGGGCTTGAAAAAACCTGGGACTTTGGGCTTTTTGCAAACGTAAACTATACGCTTAGCCGTGCACGTGACTACGGATTGATTGGCGGCTCACAGGCGCAGTCACTCTGGCCAAACGTTGCGATCGACGACAGAAACAATCCCGAAACCGGATTCTCTCGTTTCGATACGCCAAACAGGATTGTTGCACAGGTATCTTATGATACCCGCACATTCAGCAGAAATAACCTTACCCGATTCTCTTTCATCTACGTAGGTGGAGATCAGGGTCGCTACAGCTACACCTATTCAGGAAGCTTCGGTGATGGGTCAGGTGTTCGATTGATGTATGTACCTGAAAGTCAGGCGGACGCTCAATTGATCGATATCACAGACGGTGACGGTAATGTTATTCGGTCAGCTGCACAGCAATGGCAGGATCTTGATGCATTTATTTCACAGGACCCTTACCTGAGCGGCAAGCGTGGAGAGATCACTGAAAGAAACGGTGCAAAACTTCCTTGGCTGCACAGAATCGACTTCAGGGTTGCACAAGACATTAACGTCTTCAGGAACCAGCATAAAATTCAGCTCACTTTTGATGTATTGAATCTGGGGAACCTTTTGAGCAATGAGTGGGGTGTTTCAAAATCACCGGTTCAAAGTAACCCAATGGCTTATCGGGGAACTGATGGCGCAGGTAATGCACAGTTTACCGTAGCAAATCAGATCACTGCCGGAGCTGAATCATTCAGACAAAATATTAACATTAACAACACCTGGAGTGCGCAGTTTGGTGTTCGTTACATGTTCAACTAATGCAGTTTTAAATAGCTGACAGCTTTTTTCAAGCAGAAGGGCTTCCGGTTTTCCGGGAGCCCTTTTTTTATGGGTTAAGGTTTCAATAAATTTAAAGGTCAACCCATACAGCGATAAACTTTTTCTTATTATAGGGGTCAAATTAAATGTTAGATAAATGTCCATGATAAAACGATTTTTGTTATCTGCGGTATTGATAGCCGTAACTCTTTTACTTAGCCAATGTGATTCAGCTGAAGATCAGAACCTGCCTGCAAATAAGATATTGCTTGTCTCCATAGACGGTTTCATGAACGAGTATCTCGATCGAAATGAGACGCCAAATTT
>SKRK01000223.1 GCA_007118525.1 Balneolaceae bacterium | reverse complement strand
TTCAGATCCAGGCTGGATCAGAAAAAGAGTGTGGCCCTGATCGTCGATTACGCCGAAACCATTATTCCGGCAAATGAGGCCGGCAGTACGGGGTCAGAAGACCGGAATTCTCTGGTTTACCTGCTCAAATGGGCGCACGATCCCCTTTTTCTGGCGTCCGATTTTACAACTGTTCTGCTCTCAGAAAATTTGGCAGACCTGAACCGAACCGTGATTCAAAACCCCTATTCATCGGAAATTCGAATTCCGCTTCCCGGCGAAGAAGAACGGCATCAGTACCTGATTCAACATGCTGACTCCGCTGAGTTTGAGAAGATATCATCCGTACCCAAACCGGTAGTTGCTCAAATGACGGCGGGACTTGGTTTTTTGAAATTGAAAAGTATTCTATCCAACGCGCGTGAGAATGAGGAGACGATCACCTTCGGGTCATTAACTGAAATTAAAAAAGAGCTGATTGAGGCCGAGGCCTACGGGTTGATCGAGTTCATCCCTTCTAAGAGCTCCCTGGATGCCGTGGCCGGCCATACAAACGTGAAGGAGCACCTTCGTTCGGCCGTTGACGCCCTGAAGAAGGGGAGGAGGGATGTGCTGCCGATGGGTTACCTGGTGTGCGGGCCGGTGGGTACCGGAAAGACATTTCTGGTCACCTCATTTGCCGGCGAGGTTGGAGTACCCATGGTGAAACTAAAAAACTTCAGAAGCCAGTGGCAGGGGGTAACGGAGGGAAATCTTGAAAAAATTCTGGGTTTACTAAAGGCCATGTCGCCTGTAGCGGTAATGATTGATGAGGCAGACGCCTACCTTGGCGACAGGTCTGCCAGCGGCGACAGCGGTGTGTCGAGCCGGGTATTTTCACAGATTGCCACGGCCATGAGCGATACCACCAACAGGGGTCGTATTATCTGGTTTTTAATGACGGCGCGCCCCGACCTGATGCCTATAGATCTTAAACGCCAGGGCCGGGCAGAAGAGCATATAGCCCTTTTTCCGCCTGAAACAGAGGAGGAGAGGGTGGAGCTGTTTGAGGTGATGAAAGCTAAAACCGGGATGGTAATGTCGGAAGAGTATATCCCTAAAGTGGTGCGTAAAGGAACAATGAACTATTCCGGTGCTGATATGGAAGCTGCGCTGACCCGTGCCAAATTCCGGGCGGCCTCGCAAGGGCTTGATGAAGTAACCCCGGAACTGCTCGATCACGTTTTTGAAGACTTCCTGCCGCCAACTTATCCTGAGGAGGTTGAGTTGCAAACTCTTGTATCTGTAATTGAGTGTACTTCTAAATCCCTTTTGCCTGAACGTTTTCGTACTTTAAACCGTGACAAGATCCTGAAACGGATTGAAGCACTTAAACAAACTATCCGGTAGCTGATAAAGATGTCGAAAGAAATTCTCGAGGAAATACGAAAAACCATCGATAATCTCGATGAAACCATTGTAAAGGCTCTGGGCGAACGCCAGAGGATAGTTCGAAAGGTGCTAAGCGATAAGCTTGAGAGGTCCGACGAAATACGCGATCCCAAACGGGAGGAGATACTGCTCGAGAAGATCCGCAAAATTGGAACAACTGAAGGTATTGACCCCTTTTTTCTCGAGCAGCTCTTTCGAGAGATTATACAGTACTCTGTGCGCTACCAAACCCAGGCCCTGGTTGATCATCAGAATGACAAGACCGAAGAGCAGACCATCAAGGTAGCTTACCAGGGTATGGATGGTGCATTTAGCCACCAGGCTGCGATGCGTCATTTTGAGCAGAGATATTCAAATGTAGAGTGTATCGGATATACCCGTTTCGACCAGGCAGCCGAGGCCGTGGAAAACGGAGATGTGGATGTTGCCATTTTACCTATCGAGAACACAACGGCAGGATCGATTAATGATACGTATGATCTGCTGGCTGAGAAAAATCTGTTTATTATTGGTGAAGAAGTGTTGCGAATTATTCACTGCCTGATGGCCACTGAAACGGTGCAGATATCGAATATTCGCAGAGTGATTTCACATCCGCAAGCGTTAGCACAGTGTACGCGGTTTCTGGCGGGATTAACCCGGTGCCATGTTGAATCCTATTTTGATACTGCGATGGCCGCACGTAAAGTTCGAGATGACGGGGATCTGTCTCAGGCCGCAATTGGCAGCGCCTATGCTGCTGAAATTTACGGATTGCAAATTTTGGAACGCGACCTGGCTAACCAGGCTGAAAATTTTACACGTTTTGTGGTAGTGAGCCGAGATCCTGTTGTTTGTGATCCGCAGCTGAACTGTAAAACCTCACTCATTTTTGCAACCATCGATGAAAAAGGGGCCCTGTTGAAGTGCCTGAATATTCTTGGCGATAGCGGCGTAAACATGACCAAGCTTGAGTCGAGGCCGCGTCTAGGTCATCCCTGGCAGTCACTCTTTTATCTTGACGTTGAGGGCAACAGAGAAGATCCCCGCCTGGCTGATGCCCTGAAAAAGCTGAACAAGAATGCCCAATACCTTAAAGTTTTGGGGAGCTACCCGGTGCGGGAAGGCAACTGGTAGGTGAAGCATTGGACCACATGTTAAGAAATTGAAGCAAAGGGTATCACTGTTGACTAAAACTCTTCAAAGTGGTACTGTGTTTAAAATTCCACTCCAGCATCTGTTATGAAATTTACACCCTTCAGAATAACTCTCTTCTATTTTGCATTTGCAGTGTTGTGGATAACAACAACAGATCAGGTTCTGGAATGGATGGTTGAAGATGTGGCGCTGCTGTCGCAGTTTCAAACTGTAAAAGGCCTTTTCTACATAACCCTTACGGCTATAGTTCTATTTTTGATGATGAAAAGCTATGAGAGCTATGTAGCAAAAAATGAGAAGAAGCTTGAAGCACAGGAAAAAAGCCTGAATCTTGCGCTCAAATCAGCAAAGATGGCAATTTGGGAATATGACACCGGACTAGACAGATATATCAAATCAGAAAACCATGATGCCATTTTTGGTTTTAAAAAGGGTTTTGATTTAAAACTGCATCATGTTTTTGACAGAGTTCACCCTGAAGATAAATCGAAGTTTGAGGAGAATGCGAATAAAACCCTTATTTCCGGAGAAGATTTTGATATTAAGTACAGAATTATAATCGATGACGGGACGATTAAGTGGCTGTGGACGAAAGGTGAACCAACTCTTAAAAAAGGTAAGACTGATAAGGTAAGCGGTGTAACGATCGATATTACCGAGAGTGTATTACTTGAGGAAAAGCTTGCTGCTGAAAAAGAGCTTCATAAAAAAATCCTGGAAGTAATTCCGGTGATGATTACCATTTATCGTCCCAATCTATCAGAATTTACGGTAAATGCAGAGTTTGAAAAAATTACGGGATGGTCGGCCGGCGACATCAATGAGGTTGACATAATGACGGAAGTTTATCCGGATGAAAAAATTCGCAGGGAGGCTGAAGAGTTTATGTCGAAACCCGGTAGTGGGTGGAAGGATCTTGAAATGGTAACCAAAAATGGTGAAGTGATTCAATCGAGCTGGATCAATATCCGGCTGTCTGATGAAACCCAAATTGGAATTGGCATCGACATCACCGATCGGAAAAGCCTTGAAGAGCGAATAGACAGTGAGAGGAGGAACTTGAAAACCATTTTTGACTCAATGCCTGTTTTTATCAACTTGCATGATGTGGGGGCCGATTTTGGACAGGTAAACAGATACTTTAAAGAGAAACTCGGCTACACAGA
>SKRK01000300.1 GCA_007118525.1 Balneolaceae bacterium | reverse complement strand
GTAACAAACTACATGAAGAAACTAAAGGAGTATGCCTCCGGCAGAATGAGATCAACCCTTCAAAAAATTCCGGATGGAACCTACAGAGCGGAAGAGAAGATGGATGACGGTTCACTGCTCAGGGTTACCTGCCGGGTGGAAGATGAAGCAATGTCGATCGATTTTACGGGAACCTCGGGCGTTCACCCCGGAAATCTCAATGCAAATCCCTCCATTGTGCACAGCGTGGTGATCTACGTGCTGCGGCTGATGGTAAATGAGCCACTTCCGCTGAATGACGGGCTCTTGGATTCGGTGGAGCTGATCATCCCCAAAGGTATGCTTAACCCTATATTCCCGGAAGATCCAAACGAGTGTCCGGCCGTTGTAGGCGGAAATATCGAAACCAGCCAGCGGCTAACCGACACTCTTCTAAAAGCCTTTGGCCTGGCAGCCTGCAGTTACGGCACTATGAACAATGTGTTATTTGGCAACGAAACGTTCGGCTACTACGAAACCGTAGGCGGGGGGACCGGTGCCGGTGATGGTTTTAATGGAGCCGACGCTGTGCATCAGCATATGACCAACACCCGCGCTACCGATCCTGAAATTCTGGAACATCGATACCCGGTTCGGATCGATCGGTATGCCATCCGCAAAAATTCCGGCGGCAAAGGGAGATGGAGCGGCGGTGATGGCATAGTCCGGGAGCTTACATTTACCGAGCCTGTAAGCCTCTCTGTACTCTCTCAGCACCGTGTCGTAAAACCCTACGGATTGAGCAAGGGTAAGCCGGGAGAAACTGGATTTCAGCGCGTGATAAAAAGCAATGGTACAGCAATAGAGTTGAAGTGGCGCGACGGAGAAGATCTTGAGGCCGGCGACCGCTTTATCCTTCACACTCCGGGAGGCGGCGGGTACTCAGAACAAGTTGAAGAACAGACCTTTTAAGCTTAGCACGATTCTAAAATTTCTAAAAAGAAGGCTCCCCTCCTTCCCCTAGGAGGGGACTTTCGAGACTCAATCGACATATTATTAATCGAATCAGGCTTTCAATATTCCTTTCACTCAGGGAAAACTGGGGGTTGTTATTCCAAGGCGTCTTAATTCTCTTCTGTTCTCTTCAAAAAAAGCGCTAATTTCTTCCATACCCACCGCATATGTAATGCCATAGTTTATCCTGGCCTCTCTCCGAACAAATACGGGCCCAACGTACTCTCTATCGGGGTGAAAGTCGCGTTCATCAATAGCGCCCGGTGATAAGAAGTATTCATTTTCGGCATATGCAGCCGACAGGGTGCCAACCCACTCCAATCCCGACCCATCGTTGCGCACTGAGAAAATGGGACCTCCACTAAAGCCTCTGTTAAAAGATGCATCCACAACAAAACTTCTGCGAGGAGAGACTGCAAATTGGCTTACCATGCCCTTAGTTACCATTTGCACTCCTCTTGGGTATCCTAATGCATATACCATATCTGTCCAGTCGAGCTTTTCATGATTCCCCGGTGGAATGTCCAGCGGTTTTAGCCCCGGGTTTCCTCCACCCCCCCAATCCATGGTCAAAATAGCAAGATCTCTTCTTTGATCATTCACGGCTACCTTAAATGTCATAAGACTGCCCTCTCCAAAAAGAAAATGTGTCCCCGATGTTTTCACAGAAACAGCCTCGAGACTTCTCTCTGCACTTTGAGAAGTATTTCGGTCATAATGCCAGATTGTATCCGGAAAACTAACCGTATGAGAAGCAGTAAGCATAGCCGTACGGCCCATACGATTTGAAATAATCATCCCTGTACCTGCTGTAGAGTGATCTTCATTGAAGGCGCGAACAGCAATTTGCTCCAGGTTAACTCCGGGGATGTCTGATTCCGTCAAATTCCGAGCCGGATCTAACTGGTACGTTCTGTAAATAACACTGTTATGTAAACGTTTAATTGATTCGAAGCCCTCTTTAACCTGTTCGCGTACAATATCGGATCCCGCATAGCTCCTGTACATGCTTCTCTCATCTTCTACGTAAACACCCGGCTCCGGTGTAGAACACCCGGAAGAGAATAGTAGACCGGCTAAGATAATGGCTGTAAAAAATTTAGAGCTGTACTTTTTCAAAAGGTATATTAAGATCATAGATCCCCTTTCTGCATTTGCAGAAATTAAGTGAATATCATTTTCATTTATAACGAAAAAAAGTATATGAAAGTTTTACATTTTATATGAGTTACTAAATTAACAGACCCCAATATATTTAACATATAAAAACTCCTGAAACAAAGACTACTTCATATACTTTTTTGGTCAGTTATTTCAGCCGCTTTTATAGGTCCTGGAACCGTAACCACGGCAGCTTCGGCGGGCAGTGGCTTTGGATATACCCTGATCTGGGCACTTATCTTTTCGACAGCCGCTTGTTATGTTTTACAAGAAGCCTCAGCCCGCATTACGGCCGTTTCAGAAATGAACCTGGGGCAGGCAATGAAACAGGAGTATGGCCATACAGCTCTTGGAAAATCACTGATCATTCTCACGCTTATTGCCATTATTTCGGGTTGTGCCGCTTTTGAAGCGGGCAATATCCTGGGAGCTGTAGCCGGAATATCCCTCATCTTTCAACAGATTCCGGGCCAGGCTGTGGTGCTGGCAATCGGTATCATAGCCGGAATACTTTTATGGAATGGGAGTATAGGCCAGATTGCCACCCTGCTGGGGTTTATAGTTGCGTTTATGGGCATCTGCTTTGTAGTAACCGCTATGATGTTGCCACACTCCATCGGCTCCATTTTTTCGGGAGCCTTTACGCCCGGTATTCCTGCGGGAGCAGAGATCCTGGTTTTGGGCTTAATTGGAACCACCGTTGTACCCTATAATATTTTTTTGGGATCTGGGCTGAAGCATGCGCAAACTCCCTCCGAAATGAAAACGGGACTGCTGATCGCCATCGGTCTGGGCGGATTTATCTCCATTACCATCCTTCTCACCGGAACTGCGATTGCCGGAGATTTCTCCTTCGAAGCACTTGCCGCTGCTCTTAACGACCAGCTTGGGCCTGCGGGGGCATGGCTGCTCGGGATTGGCCTTTTCGGGGCCGGTCTCAGTTCAACCCTGACCGCAGCACTTGCCGCGGCCATTACTGCAAAATCGCTGCTGGCAAAAACAACGGATAGCGAGAAGTGGGTTGAAAATGGTGTAAGGTTCCGAAGCGTATGGATCGGAGTGTTGGCAATCGGCCTGTTATTCGGATTGCTGCAGCTGCAACCGGTTCCCATCATCATACTGGCGCAGGCTCTGAACGGAGTAATTCTGCCGATTATCGCCGTCGTACTCTTTCTGTTGATGAACAACAGCAGAGTGCTTCCAATACAGTATCAGAATGGACCAGTATACAACCTGCTAACAGCCCTTGTTGTTTACCTTACCCTATTAATAGGCCTGACCAACCTCTTCAGAGCACTATCCCGTGTATTGGAATTTGATCTTCTCGATCAAACCACTATCCTTGTAGTTTCTTTTGTGATATTTATGGTATTAACTATTCCGATCGGGAAAAACATTTTCAGAAAAAATTCGTAAATAAACTGTTTCTTTTACTTTTTATTGAGATTGGAATTAATGCCTTAAAACTGACAGCTTTCAGGAGTTTGTCATATGGAACCGGCCTCGATAACAAAATCACTATTTGATAGATAAACAGAACCAAACCCATAATTCCTGTTGCCATGCCTAAATCCCGCTTCACT
>SKRK01000109.1 GCA_007118525.1 Balneolaceae bacterium | reverse complement strand
GCCTTTCTGAAGCTCAGCAGTTAATTATGCGCGCCGGCCTCAGGGTCGGTGAAATACGTTTTGAGCCGAACAGAGAGCTTACGCCAAATACTATTATCTCCTATAGCCCAAATGAGAGAAGGCTCACAGAGGGAGAAACGCTTCTTCTGGTTGTATCAGAACGGTTTGATGCCCGGGAAGAGTCGGAAACCGGAGCTATTATTGACGACACCACCGCCGTAGCTCCACCCGATACACTTGAAATTGATAATCCCTAACTATCCTTTATGAATGTTGAGCTCCCTGTATTAGCTCCCTCAATCCTTGCCGCCAACTTCTCCAAACTGGGTGAAGAACTTCAAACCTGTGCCGATGCCGGAATTAACTGGTTCCACTGCGATATTATGGACGGTCATTTTGTGCCGAATATCAGTTATGGCCCCGCTATAGTGGAAACTGTACGAAGTGTTGTTCCCGATGCTTTTTTGGATGTACATCTGATGATCGAAAATCCGGACAATTTTGTAGAGGAATTTGCAGATGCCGGAGCAGATCTTATATCTGTTCACTACGAAGCTTGCCCACACCTGCATCGAACCATTCAAAATATTCGTCAGCTTGGCTGCATGACCGGCGTTGTGATCAATCCGGCCACAAGTGTGGAGCTGCTCCGCCCCATTCTGCCGAATGTGGACCTGGCGCTGATAATGAGCGTGAACCCGGGATTTGGCGGGCAGGCATTCATTGAATCGAGCTATGATAAAGTGAAACAGCTTGTTCAGATTCGCAATGAGGAGCAGCTCAACTTTCTTATCGAAATTGATGGCGGGGTTGGGCTTAAAAATATAGGCAAACTGGCACAAAGCGGCGTTGATATCCTGGTAGCCGGCAGCAGTGTTTTTAAAGCTGACGATATCCCCCAAAGAATTGAAAAGCTAAAAAACAACGCTCTTAAAGGGTCGAATAAAGTTGCCTGACAACTCTCACAAAAAGTCTTGAGCTTATCGTATATGGCCCAAAGGCGGTTCTGTAACATTAGCTAATGAAACTCTTTAATAACCCTTCATATAAAATCTTTATCTTTCATATTAAACCATAACTAAAAAAGAACTTTTCTATCGAAACATCGCAGCAAATTTCAGAGGAAACCATCTTCATAGAGGATATTGAGCCCGTTGTTATACTTGGGTTGGGAGATGAATATTTAAATCAGCTTGATAAGGCCTTTCCTGCCACAAAAATTACTGCCCGGGGTAACAGGGTCAAGATTCTCGGACCCAAAGAAGATGTGGAAGCACTCCGTGAAATTTTAAAAGAGATGGTCTCTGTGGCCAAGCAGAGCGGACATGTTAATTATCGGGATGTTACCACACTCCTCGCATTGGCCAATAAAACTGATGCGAAAATAACCCTTAAACCTCAGGGTGTTTTCACTCCAGACTCCGGTGATATTATTCTTCACACTCATACCGGAGAAGCTGTTGCAGCCAAGACAGGAGGACAAAGAAATCTCGTTAAGGCATCTGAAAACAATGATATCCTTTTTGCCATAGGCCCTGCAGGTACTGGAAAAACCTATACATCTGTTGCACTTGCGGTTCGGGCTCTGAAAGACCGTAAAGTAAAAAAAATCATTCTTGCCCGTCCGGCTGTTGAAGCCGGTGAAAATCTCGGGTTCCTTCCGGGCGATCTGAAAGAGAAAATTGATCCCTATCTGCGTCCCCTATATGATGCCCTTGAAGAGATGATTGAATTTGACAAGCTTGAATTTCTGCTTACTAAAAATGTGATCGAGATAGCACCTCTTGCCTACATGCGTGGCCGAACGCTCAACAACGCTTTTGTGATTCTGGATGAGGCCCAGAATGCCACCAACACCCAGATGAAAATGTTTCTGACCCGAATCGGTTTCAACAGCCGTGCAATTATAACCGGAGATGTTACACAATCTGACTTGCCTAAAAAGCAGGAATCGGGCCTTATATCCATTCAAAATATTCTTCAGGATATTGAAGGGATATCTTTTGTATACCTCGACCAGGGAGATGTGGTACGCCACAAACTGGTCCGCGATATCATTGAAGCCTATGAAAAATTTGAGAATAAGAAGAAGTAAACTCTCCCCGCGCAGAAGCAAACAAATTTATTATAAGTAAAATGAGCAAGATCAATGTAAGCCCTCTTTACGAAGGCACCTTTTCGGTGGGAGTTGATCATGATTTTAACCGTATCGGACGGGAAGATGCCCCCAAAAAAGGAGCTTTAAAATTGTCGATCAATCCTTTTTTAATCGCAGATGGGCATAGAAATATTTTATTTGATGCAGGATTGGGAGATCTATTTGGCGGTGATACATCCATCAGTACTATTCAGGAAAATCTTGCAGAACACTCCATCTCCGACTACGAAATTACCGATATTTTTATCAGCCACCTTCATTTCGATCATATAGGCGGGCTGGCCAATCGGGAAAATGGATACTGGGAATTAACTTTTCCGGACGCAAAGGTTTGGGTATCTGGAAATGAGTGGAAGAAACTTCATGCCGAAGCAGATAAACTGGAAGAGAATCACAGAGATTTTTTCCATTTTATAGATTCAAAGACAGATCTTGAATTTTTAAACGACAAGCATACACCCCTTCCCAATGTGAGAGTTGAAAAAATAGGCGGGCATACCGAATTTCACCTGGCTCTCTTTTATGAAAATGGAGATCATCGCTATCTTATGGCCGGTGATGTAATTGGAAGGCGTATTGCCATTAATCAAAATTTTATGGCTAAATATGATTTTGATCCAAAGCAGAGTATGAAAGCCCGTACCGAACTGAAGAGCCTGGCCTATGAAAAGGGTTATACCATTATGGCCTACCACGAAACAGATTACCCGCTTTTTAAACTAAAAGGAGATAACGGTAAAAAAGGCTTCACTATTGAAAATATTAAATAATGGAAATACCTGAATCGGTTTTAAAAATAAAGAAATACCTGACGGATCATGAATTTCCCGAACAGGTAGAGGCAGTAGTTATTTTAGGTTCAGGTCTTGGAGATTTCGCCTCAGCCATCGACGACTCCTTTTCTATTCCCTATCAGCAGATCCCAAGTTTTCCGGAAACTTCCGTTCAGGGCCACACCGGTGAACTTGTTACCGGGAAAGTTGCAGGGCTTAATGTAATTGCTTTCTCCGGCCGATTTCATCACTACGAGGGGCATCCTTTTTCAACAACGGTTCTGCCCGTTCATATAGCCAAAGTGTTCAATGCAAAAAAGATCATAGTTTCCAATGCTGCCGGTTCAATTAATACCGGATTTAAAGTTGGCGACCTGATGGTGATTGATGATATTATCAGGCCGTTTCAATCGGTCTCTGCCAAGCCCTCAACACCCTTTCGCTATAACCTCTATCCAATTGCCCGCAGAGTGCGCGAAATTGCCGCTTCCATTGGAATGGAAGTTCAGCGTGGCACATATATCTACGTTACGGGGCCTAACTATGAATCCAAAGCTGAAATCAGGGCTTTTCGAATACTTGGGGCCGATGTGGTTGGGATGAGTACAGCACCTGAACTCGTTGAGGCCTCCCGGCTTCAAATACCCGCTGCGACTATATCACTGGTTACAAACATGGCTGCCGGTGTTACAAAGAACAAACTGGACCATTCTGAAGTAAAAGAAGCTGCTGAGGCCCGGAAAGATGATTTTGCCAGGTTGGTTACGGAGATAATCAGAAAGCTGTAAAGTAACTCACAGCCATGCCTGTTGCGATTGCGATGAGAAAACTTAGCAGTGTACCCACCAGAATGTACTCCGTAAGTTTCCGGTCTTTTGAACGGGTAAGGTCACCAAAACGAAATATCGATTTTGCGGCCAAAAGAAAGCCTATGATCTGCAAATACCCCGCCACTACAGCCGTAAATACAAAAAGCCTCTCCAGAATACCAATAAACCGCCCAGCTCCACTTAAAGATTCGCTGTTGTCAATCATTATCTGATCACTCCACTGTTCCATAAGCTTCTGAATGAAGATTGATGCGGGATACGTTATAAATAACAGTCCGGTTAAAACGATCCATATTTCAAAGCTCAAAGGAAACAGATTTACATCAACCCATATATGATACCAGATAAAAAGAATCACAGCCAGGTGGGCAATTTGGTCTGAAATAAACCATACCAGCCTGGTCTCTTCTCTTTGAAAACCGATCTTCACCAGGTCAATTAAGAGATGTGTACCGGCTATAAAGAGAGCGATATCCCAAAGTGCAAGATCCTGCAGTAAAATCATGATGAGGGTAAAATGCACTGCAACATGCAGATAGAGATATGGAGATCTCCATGTTTTCTTCTCTTTGTTTTTTACCCACTTCTCCGGCTGCAGAAAAAAATCCCCAATAATATGCGCAAGCAGCAGCTTAGTCAGAATTATCTCCATATCCCTATTTGCTTTGAATTCGGTTTAATATAGCTGAAATTCTATCCCGATAGTAAGCTTCCATCTCAATAATCTCGTAGAGTGATGCCCTTCTAATTCTGTCGTTTACCGTAGATTGAGCAATTCCCAGCACTCCTGCAATTTCAGTCTGGGTAAGGTCAGAACTCTTCAACATCAACTCGGCAACTTCGGCTGAATTAGCCGTCCACCCATCCATAATAACCAGTGCCAGCCTGAAGATCATGTTGAATTCCCTGTCAAAATCAGGCCATGGAGATTTAACACCAAGATTAACTTTATCCTGCTTCAGCTTTTCCAAAAGCCGTCCGGAGAAAACAAAAGCATCACCCGATGACCTTCCAATATGTTTGGATGAAAATCTTTTCTCTCCGATTCCGATTGCAATTCGAACATCCAGCTTCTTTACATTCAGCTTCCTGATGACCGATTTGATGATCAGAGACATTCTAAGCGCATTTTCCGGCTGCACCTCAATTTGGAAGCTATCACCCCGGTAGATCTCCCAACCCACAGGTGATTCACCAAACTCATTTAGAAAATTTTCCAATGGGTTAAGCCATATAGATGGATCACTTAAACCCTGCGAATGTACGATGTCGCCTGTAATGGATGCTTTCATAGCCCAATATCGTTATTATAAACGATAAATAGTAATTATCGATTAATTTAACGATAAAATGGTAAGGGCATGTCTGTATCTGGCCCTAACTCAGAAGTGATTTTTGATTCCCATACTTGTCCAGATACTGCTTTAGCTTCACTTTTTTCCGCGTGCTGTCGCTTGTCATGTACCGGAGTTTTCCAAATATAGGCCTCTCCTGCCATGCTCGGTCAAACCGGCCGAAACACCAAAATATGCCCGAGTAGCTGTTTGGATCGCGGCCGTCAATGGCATAGGTATTATTCAGATCAATCAGATATCTGAGCGCTGTTTCCGGGTCGGGTGTCCATTCGATCACCTTTTTGCCCCAAAGCATCCGAAGATAGTTGTGGATAATTCCCTCTTCCCTCAGCTGTGTCTGGGCCGCGTTCCATATCTCATCGTGTGTTTGGGATTGAGCCAGCTGTTCATAGCTGTACTCCCACTCTCGTGGATCATTCCGATGATCATTCAGCGTCTGCAGCGCCCAATTTGGTAAGCTTTCGAGCCTGTCGTAATCCGCCCTGTGATGAGCAAAATGGAATCCTACTTCCCGCCAGGTTATCACTTCGTCGAGGAACCCGTCAATATTCGGGTCACCATTAAAAAATCCTCCGGTCGATCCTTTATTGAAGGTTATTTTATCCAGATCCCACCCGGTGGGCTGATGTTGCAGAACATTTTTGACAATTTCATACTCCGAGATCTTACCAAAATGAAGCCAGGCACTCAACCGGCTTGTCTTCTTTTCATCCGGATGATTTCGTTTATCATCATACTCCAGAAGAGCGTTCTTGATAAACTGTCCCAACATTCCAAGTGCTGCCGACCGCCCCCCATGCCACTCAATCGGTTTTACAGTATGATCGATGTTCAGCCCTGAAATAAAGCCGGGTATGTCGCTCAATGCCTTTTGTGCATCCGGCAGCTCATCAAAAAGCTGATCAGAAAATTCAATCCGGGTCTGATTTTCCAGATCATTTAATGGATCCTTTTTGGGTGGATTTGTAAACGCCTCCACAAAATTCTTCTGCATAATTTTCCTGAACAGATAGGCGCTGTAGGGATCTTTATCGGTTAGGCCCAGTGGAATTAGGCCATTGCTGTCGACGGTTATATAGGGAATATCAAATTCATCCCGGTACTGTTCATTCCGTTTGCGCATGATAAATACCGGATACTCATCTGTAATCAATAGAGAGGCCCGGCTTGCCAGCTTCCGAAGCAGCCTGTCGTACTCGCCCGCTTCCCTCTCCACAAACGAAACATAGTTTAGATTTTGCTGATTGGCATAGTCGAGGTGCTCCTTCATCCCCTGCATCATAAAAGCATGTGTGCGGTCGGTTGCCCAGGGATAATCACAGGAGAATGCTTCCAAAATCAGAAGCGGTTTATTCAGTTTATTGGCCCAGCCAATAGCGTATTCAAGAGCAAAATTGTAGTGAAAACGGCGGTTGATTTGCATCCAATAGAGCACATACTCGCCGTCAGTATTGGGATTATTCTTATTACGCTTAAAAACACGGTTGCTGTTGAATGATTTCATGTAGGTGTGAACATCAATTTATCGCTTTCAATTCCACTACACCTGAACCCGGTAATGATGTTCTTTCACTCTATTACTATTGGTTTACCCTTACATCTGTAACCCGCAAAACCATCCGGCCCATCTCTCCGCTTTCAAGCATAGCTTCAAACCTTTCAAGCTGCGGTTTCATTTGTTCCTCTATCATCCTTCTTTGGGCTTCAGGCATTTGAGCCAGCTGTTTTTCCAGCTCTGCCATTGCTTTTCGAGCCTCGGCCCTATCCTCTTCCGTGAATTGCGTGTCGAGCCCCTCAATATTGAATTGAATAGAGTGTGCTATGGGCAATCCGCTGTGATTTTGATAGTCACTCATAATAACTTCTACAATCATTTCATGTCCCTCATCAGAAATCTGATCAAAGCGAACTTTACGCGCTACCAATTCATCACTGTCTATCCAGATTGTAATATTCTTTACTTCATCTTCTGCGAACTCCATATCATCATCCATCATTTCATTCAACAGATCTGCATCATCCACAAAAATTTTATAAACCGAATATCCATCCAGCTGCTCTCGCTCAACGCTGCTGGCACTTCTTACAAGCTTTGGCATTTGGTCATCAAATACACCTGAGAGAAGTCCTGTATTTGTATCATAGTCCTCATCTTCAGGTTCAAGCCATGTACGTCCGCCTTCCGTTCTCTTGATATATTTGGTTGTTGTTGCCGGAATGAGCCCTCCCCCTTCCGGTTCAACAGTTATGAACAGGGTTTCAATATTCGCCAGCCTCTGCATATTCCGGTCAGAAATTTGATCGGCAAGCTGAGCGGGGTTTGGTTGCGCAAGCAGCGTTGATGTTGAAACCAGTAAAAAGGTTAAAATAGTCGTGAGAATCCCTGTTAATTTCATATCTCTTAATTCCTTGTCTGATTAATTTTTTTGGTTGCTTTATGTTACTAAAAGGAATTCAAAATTTGAAATTTGAAACCTTATCTATATTATTTTAAAGGATAATTGCAAAAAGTGAACTACAATCATGAGCCAGGATGATGTTTTTACCGCGATGGTAGAAGAGGAGTTGAATCAGTATCAACGATTCTTTTTGTTTAGTGAGAGAGAGCTTTTCAGACAGGGTGAATACAAAAAACTGGCTACTAAATCACTTCGGCAAACCAGGATAATTGCAGCGTTGGTGCTGCTCACCATTTTGACCTTTTCACTGCTAAGTATCATGCATTTTATCGAATTCGGAAATCATGGAAGCCTTTCAAGCCTGGTTCTTGGGCTTTTATCCTGGGCTTTTGTAATTGCTTCTACAATATTCTATACTAGAAATATACTAGAAAAAAAGAAATGTATGGAAAGGGTATTGAAACTGCTTGAAGCGAGAGAGCAATTCAATAATAAAAAATGACTTAAACTCAATAAAAAATATCTACTATGAGAAAAATGATTTCAGCAGGATTATTGATTGGAGGTTTGATTTTACTCTATTTCGGATACCAGGAATATCAATCTGTCAGTTCAGAAATTGAAGAGTTTTTTACCGGCTCTCCCGACAGCAGAACCATGTGGATGATGATTGGAGGTGCGGTTGCCAGTATCGCCGGACTGGTTGGGTTACTCAGAAAGTGAATGCGTTAAACTGAAGCACTATTTTAGATGTTGAATAGTAGTTCAAAACGGTCTGATAAAGAGCAGCACTACCTCGTTTCTCTGATAACGCTTCTGGGCGGTTTTTTCCTAACCTGGTTCGGTTACCGGGAGTCTCTTCCCTATTGGGAGCAGGTAAATGAACTCTTTTCTGTATCGCCCGACACCTACTACACATCAATGCTGATTGCCGGTATAGCCTGTATAGTGGCAGGATTTACCGGAATCATTAGGGGGAAAAGCATGTAAATTCGATTTTTTAAATCGAATTTTGATGAGAAGTTTATGGCATCGCTTGTTACTTCAAACTTAGATCCTGCTCGCAGCTTCATCCATCTGCCGCAGCAGATCCCAGCGGTACATTCCTGAATTGTGGCCGTCATCCCAGGTTATTTTTAGTGCGTGATTGCCCACCGGTTCGGCTTTCAGGATTTTATAGGTGCGCGTTGGTTTAACTTTGAAAAGCTCCGGTTCAAAGCTTCCCATCTTATCATGCCCTCCCCTGCAGGCAACACAGGGGCAATTTTTGCGCAATCCAAAAAGAGAAAAGTCCGATGTATGACCGTCTTCCCATTTTACTGTAAAAATCTGGTCAGAATTACTAACATCTACCGATGCAGGTGTGTATTTTGTATCCATTCTTAAAATTCTGTTCTTTTTGCAAATAGAGAGAATTAATAACGCTCTATTAAATATACGTTCATTCTATGTGGATATTAACACTCTTTTTGTTTGTTGTGTTTCTGGCAAGTGCATTTGCCGGAAATCAATCCTGGTTCACATTAGACAGGCTTACCAAGGAAAATGTTCTGAACGGTACACTTCTTGTACTCGCATTCTTTACTCTCTTGATGGTGGCCTATGTGCTTGGATTCTTTCCTCAGTCGGTGGCTGCTCCTTTCATGATGAGCCTCTATTCGTTAATCGCCGGATTTTTTATGGGGTATGCCGTAAGGCTCCTTACACACCGCTCAAAATCCGGTGATATATTATACCAGCATCGTTCCTTTTGGGTTGACCATGCCCCCAACCTCCTGGCCATAATATTGATTCTTTATGGTATTTACAGAACCTCCATACTTTCAGATATGCCTGTTACCGGCATTCGCCTCACTTCCGGTATCTCACTGATCTGTTTCGGCCTTTTCAGCTGGACCCTGAAGGTGGTTCCGGAATTCAGATCCAAGGGAATTATGCTTCTTGACAGGTACATTCACTGGAAAGAGGTTATTTCATGGAGCTGGCAAAGTGAGTCGGTTGTGGTAATTGAATACTTCACAAAAGTGCAACAGGAAGACGAGAGAATAAAGCAGTTTGCAACGTCTATACCCGAAGAAGAACGAAAAGAACTGGAAGTGATACTGAAGTCGAAAATGGATGAGTTTGATGAAGAGAGAAGGAAAATTCTATTTCCTGAGTAGGACTCACCCCTCCCATAGGGATCCCTATGGGAGGGGTGAGTCCGTCACAGACGGTGTTCGACCATTAAACACCTGTTCTCCACATACTCAAGCCCATTTGACATCGCCAAATCTTTAGCTTCATCTGTACTTACATCCAGTTGAGTCCAAATAACAGGCTTTTGGCCGGTTTTTTTACTCCAATCAATAATTTCCTGTACAGTTTCGACACTGTATTTTTTATTGCGAAATATGTCGATCAGGTCAATATCTTTTTCATCCGGAATATCATCAAGACTTGGATAGCAGGTGATGCCTAATACTTCAGTTTCGTTGGGGTTTACAGGAATTACTTCAAAGCCGGCATTGATCAGGTACTCGGCTATATGATAGCTGGTTCGATATGGATTGGAAGAGCACCCAATAATCACTATGACTTTAACAGATTTTAAAAGTTGTTTTAATTCTGGGGAGGACGCCGGTTTTAATGGATTCAAATTCTAAATTCTCTTCTAAAAAGCTTATCTTTCAGTTTAATTAACACTTGAATTGAAAATAAAGGAACATTTTGCCTAAAGTAAAAGAAGGAGACACAGTAAAAGTACACTACACAGGAAAACTTGAAAGCGGAGAAGTATTCGACTCTTCTGAAGGCCGCGAACCACTTGAATTTACACTTGGCCAGGGTCAATTGATACCCGGTTTTGAAAAAGCAGTTACCGAACTTGACAAGGGTGAATCAACAACCGTTGACATCCCAAGCAAAGAAGCCTACGGTGAAGTTCGCGAAGACCTGATTATAACAGTGCCAAAAGATCAATTACCGGAAGATGTAGAGCCACAGGTTGGCATGCAATTGCAGGTTAATCAGCCCGACGGACAACCTATTCCGGTTCGTATTACAGATGTTGGTGAAGAGAATTTAACTCTCGATGCCAATCACCCTCTGGCCGGAAAAGATCTTACATTTAAGATCGAGCTGGTAGAAGTAGGCAGTTAATCCTGTTATTTTATCAAATTATCCCGATCCGGCAGCAAATTGCAGTCCGGGCCGGGTTTTTTTTTGCTTATCGGCGTTGTTACCGGATGGTTTACGCTGAGCTTTCAATCATATAATGAGTGGATCTGTTCAGCAAGGAAACATAAATTTTACAATGTATCACCGCTCTATTTCACGAGTGTGATACTATAACCCAACATTAACTTGCCGGTTAAATAATCCGGCCAACTTTATGGCTGACTTCAAAAACAAAAGTACTGTAAGCATTACGTGTCCGCTGGGACTTGCTCCTTTTCTGGAGGCTGAGATTCGGAACCTTGGATTTGAACCCATTGCCATACGCGAAACCGGTGTAGAAATTGAAGCCTCTCTTAACGACTGTATTCTGCTCAATTTCTGGTTGCGAACAGCGCATCGAATTCATTTTCTGATTGCCGAGAAAAAGATTGACCACCCTGATAAACTTCGAAACTGGATGAAAGCCTTACCCTGGGAGGAGTGGATCGATCAGGACGGTTATTTCTCAGTTACATCCAGGATTGACCACCCAACCATTGAGAACGATCAGTTTGCCAACCTGGTGGTTAAGGATTCGGTTGTGGACCGGATTCGATTTAAACACAACAGCCGCCCCGACAGCGGTTCAGACCTGGATAAAACGGTAATATTCCTCTTCTGGAACCGTGAAACAGCACGTATTTTTATTGATACATCAGGTGAATC
The DNA here is from genome assembly GCA_007118525.1 of Balneolaceae bacterium. GTDB lineage: Bacteria > Bacteroidota > Rhodothermia > Balneolales > Balneolaceae > Rhodohalobacter. Next base: position 1,965 of record SKRK01000109.1, on the reverse strand, counting down.
TCTTTCCAGAAGAAACTATCGAAGTGCCTCCGTATCGGCCCCGATGCAGGAAACTCTGGCCGCAGCAATTGTGCAGGCAACCAACTGGGAACCGGGCAAGCATTTCATCAATCCAATGACGGGCGGAGGAACCATAGTAATCGAAGCGGTGATGCAGGCAATGAACCGAGCTCCGGCATCATTGCGCAATAACTTCGGTTTTATGCATATTCTCGGTTATGACGCTGAAGTGTATCACTCCATCAGAGATGAAGCAAAGAGAGCCGTCCGAAAAGATGTTGAAGGGAAGTTCATTGCAACAGATAATGATCCGCAGGCTATAATTGCTGCAAAAAGAAATGCACAGACAGCAGGTGTAGATCACCTTATTGAGTTTGAAACCTGCGATATCGGCAACACAACCATACCGGAAGGTCAGGGAGTGGTAGTTGTAAATCCTCCATACGGTATGCGATTGGGCGATGACACCGACTTGAGGCCGCTTTATAAAAGCATTGGCGATTTTATGAAATCTGAATGCCCCGGCAAAACCGGATATGTATTTACAGCCAATAATGCGCTTGCAAAAAAAGTAGGCTTACGGGCAAAGAGCCGCACTACATTTTTCAATACAACTCTCGAGTGCAGATTACTGGAGTATGAACTCTATGAGGGTACTAAGAAAGATTAGCTTGGCGAGCTCAAAGCGAAGTGAAATACCACGTAGTAAAATGCGGGTTAGGCAGTTGAAGGCCATATAATCACATAAACCTATTTTAAAATTATATGAGATCACTGATTCTATTTATCCTCTCTATCGGAATATTATCCTGTTCAGATAGGATTGATTATCAAGAAAGTTTCTTCGCCAACTATTCCGACTACTGCGGTTATGCCTATAAGGGCCAAACCAATTTTGTGGATCTTGGCAGTGGTGAAGTTTTCGAGGGAGCCGACTTGAAAATGATTTTGAGAGACTGCAGCGATGATGAAGTCCGAATCCCATTTCATGTAGACGATGACACCTCCAGAACCTGGATTGTAAAAATGACCCCGGATGGGCTGCACCTGAGTCACGATCACAGGTACGATGATGGTACTGAGCACGAGAACAACTTCTATGGCGGTTATGCAGATGATGAGGGAAATGCCTTTTTACAGTACTTCCCGGCTGATGAACGCACGATAGAAGAGCGCCCTGCCCGTAGTGCCAATCGCTGGGCAAAAGAGTTCGACCTGTCTAAGATGAAGTACTACTACCGGCTTTACCTGAATGATGAATTACGATTTGAGGCGGAGTTTGACCTGGTTAATCCGATTGAAATCAATCCTTAACCCTTACAATTGTCAGTCCATCTTTAACCGCCAGCATGACTTGTTCTACATCTTCATCATCCCGGATAATCTCGCTGGTTCGATGAATCGCCCTGGCCTTTTCATCGGTTCCATTTAGTACTTCGCCGTCCCATAGCATATTGTCGAGAACAATCAACCCTCCTGGACGTGATTTTTGTTTGGCAAGCTTGTAATACTCCGGGTATTGAGCTTTATCTGCATCCAAAAATATGAGGTCAAAAGGAACTGCCAGTTCTGGCATTGTTTCGAGTGCGTTGCCTGTAATTTGCCTGACTTTTTTCTTGAAGGGTTCTCTCGAAAAAAATGAGTCTGAAATTCGATGATATCTTTCGTTCATCTCAAGTGTAATGAGCTCACCATCTTCCGGGAGTTCGATAGCCATCATAAGTGCTGAGTAGCCGGTAAAGGTTCCCACCTCAAGAACTCTTCTGGCTCCGGAGATCTTTACCAGCATTTTGAGAAGCGTACCCACCTGTCTCCCGCTGTGCATGTCAACGAATTGAAGATCCTCTTCTGAGGCTTTTATAAGTTCACGAACAATCTCCGGTTCTTCACTGGTGAATGATTCACAATAATCGGCTATTAGTTTGTTGGTAATCTCCATGTAGCTATATTTTATCGTTGATTTCT
>SKRK01000101.1 GCA_007118525.1 Balneolaceae bacterium | reverse complement strand
CTCTATTCAGAGAGTGGAGGAATTGCCATTCACAATGATGGAACCATAACCATTGTTATCAGGCCTGACGAGGGATGGCTTACGGACAACAACCCGACGGTAATGGGTTCAGGGCCGCTCTTAATACTGAATGGTGAACACCAGCTATTGCAGAAGGATCCATTTAATGAATTCCGCCATCCCAGAACAGCTGTGGGTACTACCACAGATCAGAGGCTCTTGCTGATTACCGTTGACGGCAGATCATCTGAAGCTCATGGAATGAGCACACCGGAGCTTCGCGAGTTTATGGAAGATATCGGCTCGGTATCTGCTTTAAACCTGGATGGTGGCGGCTCCACGGCGATGTGGATTGCAGGCAAAGGCGAAAATGGCATCGTCAGCAATCCAAGCGATAACCGACAGTTCGACAGGCAGGGCGAGCGGGGAGTTGCAAACGTGCTGCTGTTAGCACCGAAAAAATGACCTCCTACCTTCACCCGAACGAGCGAAAGTTATAGCTGAATGAGAAGAGCATATATCGGGTCAATACGTTTGAGCGATAATCTTCGATGAAATCTTCCTGAATATTTCGGCTGATGTCGTCGTTCTGTCCCAGAATATCAAATAGGGTTATCCGAAGTTCAGCCGCTTCATTTTCAAGGAATTTATACCCTATTGAACCATTCCAGAAAATATTGCCTTGGTTGAAGTCGTCTCCAAGGCCTGCATAGTGACGAAGGTTAATATTACTTGCCAATACAAGCCCTTTAAATGGCATCACATTGACGCCCCCATTGGCTCGGCCGGCATAGTAATTGTTATCAAGTTCCGGGCGTATGGAGTTCTCTACAATATTGTAGTTTGCATAATATGCAACTCTGAAATCTACCCTTTCGCTTATGTTACTGCTTATTTGAAAACCGGAGTTCAGGCGATAGGTGTCGGTAAGGTTGCGTGCATCATCAATAAATGAAGGCCTTCGGTTAAACCCGGCCCCGGCATTCAGGTTTAGGTTACTGCTGATAAAATCTACCGGAAGGCTTCTGTTTACTCTGGAAAAGAAATTATGTGAAGAACCAATATTGTCAGGTGAAACGAGCCTGGAGCCTCTTCTAAGAATAATGCCATCAGCAAGCTCTGTATCTTCCCGGGCAACAAACGTTCGGTTACCGATATGGTTTTGAGTAATGTTAAAAGAAATAAACCCTGATGTGGAGCTTCCCTGCTCCGGCTTTGTATGGCGCAGTCGAATTGAAAAGCGGTGATCGTATTGTTGTTCAAGATCGGGGTTCCCGGCTGTAAGCCTAAAAGGATCCGAATTGTCAATTACATTCTGCAGCTGTCTTACAGAGGGGGTACGTGTACCTGTATTATAGTTAAAACGAATATTGGACCGTCTGTTAAAACTATATTGAAGAGAAGCTCCGGGCAGAAAGTCCTGCCAGGTTTGTGAGATATCAGATGCGATCGGAAAAGTTTGCTCACCATCAAGCAATGTATGTTGCCAGGACATATTTACATTCGCATTAACCCTGTCATTACTGAATCTGTAACTACCCCTGACCTGATTTGTGAAAACCCGGTTGTCGTAACGGTTTGTCAGTGTCGTATCAACGCGGCTGTAACTGTTGGTGGTGTCATCAAACCGAAACACATCCTGTATAGATTCATTGTTGCTTATCGATGGCTGATAGGTGAACATGAGCTGGGTTCGCGCCGTTAGAGGCTCGGTAAATGAAAAATTTCCATTTACAGTATAACCGCCGTTAAATGTTTCTGTTTGCTGATCATTGATGATTCGATTTTCTCCATCGCCAAAATACTGGCTGTCATCAAGCTGATACCTCTCTCCGCTCCTGTCATTAATATTAGTTCTGAAATTTGCGGAAAATGTTCTTCCACGAGTTTCGTAACGATGGCGATACAACAGGTTACTATTCACGTTAAATGCTGCCTGACTGCTACGATTTTCGCGGAGAATATTGTTTACCAACTGGCTGTTTTGGTCAAGAGTGAAACCATCCACAAATTGTGCAGAGCTGTTACGCTGAATACTGATTCTGGGCGTGAAAATGAATGATCTGCGATCGTCAAAATTGTGTTGCAGGCGCATGTCAAACCGGTGATTGTAATTATCGCTGGTATTGAAAGCATGTTCATCGTAACGCTGGTCTGCAGAAAAACCTGTCAGGTAGATTCGTTCGCGATTCAGATTGTTAGTGTTGTCAGTAAGGTTAAAAAAGTAGCTTGCGTTAATTCTCCAGCTGTCACCCCAGCGATCATTATAGTTGATTCCGGTTGAATGAACTGAGCTTATTCCATTTTGATTGCCCGTTCTGAAGTTACGGGTGGCATTTCCTCCACGCCCGCCTCCAGATCCGGATGCTTCTGAGACTCCGATAAGGTCCTCGCTGGAAAAGTTTTGCTGATTTATATTATTGGTCATCCCGATCACAGAAATTCTTTGCGCTCCACTGAAGTGGTTATAATTACCACCGGCCAGGTAGCGGGTTTGAGAACCGTAACCCGAGTTCATTCTTCCAAACTGACCCGTACTCATACCGTTCCGGGTTACGATATTAATGGTCCGGTCTGAATTTCCATCCCGAAAGCCGGTAAACCTTGCCTGGTCACTTTCACGGTCAAAAACTTCAATTTGAGCAACAATCTCGGCAGGCAGGTTTTGCAGAACCATTACGGCATCATCTCCAAAAAACTCCTCCCCGTCCAAAAGCACACTCGCCACATCCTCACCTTGAGCTTGTAGGCGGCCATTTTCTATCACAAAGCCGGGCATTCGTGTTACCAGCTCCTGCACACTTGCATCCCGGTTGGTGCGATAGCCATCTGCATAATAAGCGGTGGTATCACCACGCACGTCAACCCTTGGACGGCGGGCTGTTATCCTGAACTCTTCCAGTTCTATACTGCTGCCAACCAGAATGATTTCAAGCGAGTTAAGAGCTTCTTTTTCGAGTGAAATAGATTGGGTTTGTGCTTCAAATCCAAGAAAAGAAGTTCTGAGCTGATAGGAGCCGGGAGAAATATTTATAATTCTGAAGCTTCCGTCGGATGCGGAAGCAGTACCGCCAACAAAAGAGCTGTCGGGCAGGGTAAAAAGCTGAAGGTTCGCACCGCCAAGAGGTTCCGTTTCATCGCCATCTGTAGCATAAACGGTTCCGGAAATAGCAAGCGATTGTCCAAATACAACCGTGCTTGGCATAAGTAAATATGCAGCCGGAATTAAAAAGAGCAGTAGCGATTTATTCATGTAAAGTAGCCCGGATGATTATCCTGAAAGTTAGTTAGAGTGTCCAATAAATACTCATAACGTGAAAATATTGCTTTCGTGATATGGGCGTTGTAAAAAGATTTATTCTGCTTAAATCATTTATGAAGTGCCACTATGATTTTCCCAAATCATTGGTTTTTTTATTCGTAGCGAAGCGACTCAACCGGGTCCACTTTGGCGGCTTTCAAAGCAGGAAAAATTCCGGCAACAAGGCCAATGATTGCAAGTACGCTAATTGTTACAATTACAGCCGTTTGAGAAATTTGAGGACTGCCCAAAAAGTCTGCTGCTCCGCCCGACAGGTTCATGCTTAACACGCCAAAGACGATAGCGGAGGATATAGCCAGCCCAATAAATCCACCCAGGAAGGAGATAAAAAGCGATTCAAAGATAAACTGAACAATGATGTGAATTTTCCGGGCACCGACAGCCAGTTTGATCCCGATCTCTTTGGTACGCTCTTTCACCACCACAAACATGATATT
>SKRK01000225.1 GCA_007118525.1 Balneolaceae bacterium | reverse complement strand
TCTTTAAGTGGCCAGGCTAATTCAACCCTGAAAGCACCGGTTCCGATCCCGGCTCCCGCATCGTGCTGAAGACCGGCAAATGAGAACTCACTCAAACCGCTAAAAGGATTTGACCCATTCACCATATCGGGGATCTGTCGTGTCCAGCCGGAATCCAGAAAGAGAAGAATATGGAGATTATAATCTCTGATCCATTCGCCGGCACGGGAAGAGGGCCGCCCAAATTGAACCTCAAGATTACTGCTTACCATTTGGTTACCCTGGAAATATTTATGGGGGGAACCGCGCAGAGTTCCTATCCCACCCAGATAAAAGTCTTTAAAATCGGGGGCGTTTCCTGTAATTCCGCCTGCATTTAATCTCCATCGAAGTACAGAACCGGGCTCAAAGTTGTAATAGAGTTTGAGCGTTGTCCAATACTTATTATATCGGTAATCTTCATCACTACCACGATTGTCTGCTAACTCTGCACCTATTGTAGTTGAAACCGTAAACCGATCGTTAAGCAGTACATTTCGGGGATTGAAAGATAATGATATTCCGTATCTGTCCAGATCAATCTCATCAGAAAACTGATCGATTGGAGGATTTGGCCGGTAAACACTTCCGCGTCCAAATAGAGAGTAACTGGTATTTTGGCTCACAGAACTAAATGTATCCCTGTTGAATGAAAACGCAGCCTCAATCCATCGTTGTGTTCTGTATACTGCATAGAGGCCGTACCCTTCCATATGGTGATAGTCAAGGAAATCGTAGGAGGCTAAAAATGATGTAATCGACGTTTCCGTCAGACCAACCCTGTAGTGATCTTCAGTAGATGTTGCCCGGTGAAATTCGCCGCCAATCATCAATCGTTTGCGCTCTCCAATCAACTTCTCCAGGCCAACTGCATATTCCCACTCTTTTGAAGCCGTACCGTAACCGATAAAGCCGTGAGGCTGAATTTGCGGAATGTTGAACAGATTACCGTATCTATGCCACTGCATACGCTCTTTTTTCACTCCAAGAAACAGGCCATTTACGCGATTGAAATGGATCATGGGCAGGTTTGGATACTGGCTGTAGAGAGCATTGCTATAGTAAGGACCCGCTTCAAGATTACCTCCCAGGTCTATCCCTGTAACGCTCAATCTTTTTAATGCTTTTTCGGCGTTCTCAACTTCTGTCTCACCCTCATCTCCATCCTCACTTCCAACACCAAAAAAATCGTCCAAAGGCCTGGTAAATATCGGATCGCGTTTAAAAGGGTCTTCATCCGTTTGCTGTCCATATAGAGCCACCGGTAGAAGAAAAATAAATAATAGGGGGAATATCTTTAGTGCCATAGAGCTCAATACGATAATATATTAGAGTAGTTTCAATTTTCCGGAACTTTTAAAACCATTAGTGTAATATCGTCCTGCGGACTGCTGCCGGCCGCCCAGGATTCTGATAATTGCTTAAGGTGATTAATAATGTCGTTGGACGAATATCCTGCTGAATCAAGAAGTATATTTTTAATTTTTTCATAGCCAAGCATTTCACGCTTCTCATTAAAAAGCTCAGTGAGCCCGTCGCTCATTAAGAGTACGACATCACCACTTTTTAGTTTCAAGTTGGAAGACTTGTATGGATAATTCGTTTTACTTCCCAGGGGCAGGCCTTTAAGAATTATCTGATTTACACAATTCTCTTCATTTGAGTAGTGAAGAGCCGGGGGCATGCCTGCAATTGAGATTTTAAGATCGCCTTTTCTATAATGTGCAAGAATAAAGCCCATGTACATCATCCGCATATTCATATTCCTGAGACCTGATGATATTTTCCTTAGGATGGCCAGACTCTCCTCTTCATGAACTAGCGTATGGAAGTAGCTTTTAGCGGCGGCTACCATAATGCCTGCTTTCATACCATGCCCGGTAACATCTCCCAGCGCCAACACAATTGAATTGTCAGGGCCAATACTGTAATCGTAATAGTCTCCCCCCACTTCAGTTGCCGTTTGCATGTACACAGCGATATCCAGGTTTGATAGTACCGGCATTTTCCTGGGCAGCATAGACAGCTGCAGAGCCCTGGCCTCTTCAAGTTCAGAGGTTTTTCGTTTATTCTCCGCTTCAAGTAAACGTGTCTCAATCTCTCGCTCCTTATTAATTTTCTCTTGCTCCAGTGCCATTTTTGAAAGCTCGCTTATCTCATGAATTTTAAGCTCTAAATTCTTTTGAGTTGAGGCAAAGTCTCTGGACAAAAATATCGACATCGAGAGTATCAGTGCTCCCGATCCAAGCATATTTATAGATTGTGCACTTCCATTTAAAAACCCAAAGTTGATCATAATGCTTATTACCAATCCCAAAACGAACACGAAAACACCAAAGCCAATAATCCCCACACCACTTCGTCTGTGATGGAACATCAGGTATAACGACCTCAAAATTTCTACCACAAAAACTAAAACAGCCAGCTCTCTCAGCCACATAAGCTCATACGGGTAGAGCCAGATCAAAAGAGCTACCATGAAGCCTGCAATTAAAAGTGCATTTGCAAAAAATGGTGTAAGCTCTTTATCAATACTATGGGTAAACCGGGTGGCAAAAGCCAATACCAAAACTTCTGAAACCAACATGAAACGCATAAAGTAGATGGTTTCGAAGGTATAGTTTGCAAGTTCAATTCTGTAGAAAAGGTATGCGATAAGCACCAGTCCGCCGGCGAAAAGTGAGAAGTATAAGTTTCGTATCTCTTTTGGATAAAACAGAAAAAGGAGCAGGTGAATGAGAGAGAACGTAAGCAACACACCGATGTAGAACATATTTGTACCGGTCCAGGCAGCAATAAACGAGAATCTCTCATTTTGATGAGTATCCCAGTCGCCCAACAGAAACCGGAACCCATTATTGCCAAGCAGCCTGCCGCTTTCAGAGTAGTTCGGGTTTATAAAGCGAACTGCCAGGGTGTGAACCTCACGGTTTGGAAAAACAATAACAATCGGTTGATTTCTGCTGTAGGTTTCCACCCGTTCGGGTTGAGTAGAAAATTCTCCGAGTTCGTGAATCTTTTCACCATTCAGGTAGATCTCTGAGGCGCCCAGGTGCCTGTCAACCAACAGTGCTATCGGTTTGCCAATTAACCGGGGATCTACCTGAAGCTGTTTCCGAAACCAGCCTAAGCCCGACCAATCAACAAATGCAAGGTCAGCTTGCGTTAGGTTTGTACTTACAAACTCCCAGTCAGAGTCATCCAGGCCCGGGTCTGCCCATTCCGGATCATCACCCGACCGAAACCGCCATTGGTCGCGTATATAAAATATTTTTTCTTCATCTGTTAAACTTTCAGGCGTGATAACTTCGATATCCGTCTCTGCGAATTGAAAAAAAGATGGGGATTCAATGGATTGAATCGGCTCCGAAAAGCCTGGAATGGTATCCTGTTGAAATGATTCACCACCCAACCAGGCCAGTGCCAATAAAAAGGTATATAAAATCACGTTTTCAATTCCTTTCTTTTACCCTGATTCGTCCTGAAACTGTTGAGAGGTTTATCGGTACACCTCCTTCCCTCACGTTCACTTTGGCACCACGACTGGTAATTCGCTCGGTAGTATGTTGCCGGTTAAGGCTCTCAAAATCATATCGAAGTGCGTTGGCATCGATGGTGAACCCCCCTGCAGATGGCAGTTCCAGATCGATATTACCGCTAACCGATTCAATGTAAACGCCTTTTGACACATCTTGCAAAGTAGAAACAACATCACCGCTTGTTGTGGCAACAATCAACGTTCCTTTTATTTTATCGGCAAGAAC
>SKRK01000079.1 GCA_007118525.1 Balneolaceae bacterium | reverse complement strand
TTTATCGGAGAACAGTTTACCGTAAGCGTTGAGGTAATCGGCACTTCAATGAGAGACGTATCTCTTCCCAGGCTGCCTCAAATAGATGGAGTGGGTATCCTCTCAACAACTCCATCCAGGAGTACCAGTATCTCCATCATAAATGGAAGAACCACAACCAGCACAACCTACTCCTTCTCACTTATTGCCCGCGAAAAAGGGGAGTTCACCATCCCGCCCATATCCATAGATATTGATGGCGAGAGGCAAAATACAAACCCAATTCGCATAGAAGTTATTGAACGCGGCAATCTCGCTCAGGGCGATGGCCGTCAGTTGCCCGACATATTTCTTGAAGTAGAAGTGGATGCCGAAAATCCAGTACCGGGCCAACAGATTGTGGCAAGCCTCGTGCTGTATTTTAAGCAGGGTGTAGAGATTACATCATTTCAGCCAACGGCAGGATGGCGAACCGATGGATTTTGGAAAGAGGAACTTGAAAATATCCGACAGCCCCAAGCCGAATCGGTTATTCTCGGCGGTGTTCGCTACCGCAAGGCCATACTTATCCGTTATGCACTTTTTCCAAGCCGTAGCGGCACATTATCACTTTCTGAATTTCCATTAAATGTGGGTATCCGAACCCAACCCTCCAGAAACGAACCCTTTGGAAGCTTTTTCGGATCCGGTGCCAACCAAAGGCGGGTATCAGTGGAATCAAAACCTGTTGAAATCAATGTACGCCCTTTACCGGCCGCTGAGAATGCCGTCTCCATGAATGCCGTTGGTGATTTGCGGATTGAACGCAAGCTTAACCGTAATGAAGTGGTTACCGGCGAAACCATCGAACTGATTACAAAAATTGAGGGGACCGGAAATATTCCACTGGTGCGTAAACCAACCTACAACCTTCCCGACGGCCTCGATCAATACACCCCTCAGGAGAGCAGTAATATTGAACGCCGCGGGCTAAGTATTCGGGGTGAAAAAACCTTTACAGAGTTACTGGTAGCCCGTGCACCCGGAACTTTTGAGATACCCGCTGAACGGGTTGCCGTTTTTAACCCCGAAACCGGACGTTACCGATATACCACATTGCCTGCTCTTCAGTTTGAGTCGAAACCTTCAGCTGCCACGCAAATGGTGGCTGCAAGGGCTACTTCAGGTCAGCTGCAGCCCGTAAATGGTCTTGCAATTTGGAGTAATCAGGCTTCTTCACCCATCCATCGGTCATATCTCTTTTGGGTATTAATTTTAATCCCATTTATCGCATTACTGGCAGGGCTTCAACAGAAGTATATCAGAAATAAACTATCATCAGACTCTGCATTCGCCCGTTCTCATAAAGCGATTGAAACCGCAAAAGAGCGTATAGCGCTTGCCAAAATAGCTGTGGAAAAGAACGATGCTAAAGAGGCCTATAGCCTTCTCCAAAAAGCGATATCCGGTTTTATTACAGATAAACTAAGGCTTCCTGAAGCCGGGCTTTCAGATCAGGAGCTCATCACGGAAATCGAAAGTAAAGGCGCCGGTAACGACTTGAAAAAGAAACTGCGGTATATGCTGAACAAGTGCGCCACCATCAGTTATGCACCGGCTGGAAATAGTGATGACCAGCTGGCCGACATTGGGAAAACAGAAAATCTTATCTCTGAATTGAGGAAGCTGCTTTGAAACGGTTCACACTCTTTTTTTTCATTATCACATTAGCCGGCGTTCCTTTGCTGTTTGCACAACAGGCCAGGTTCGATGAAGCTACCGCTCTGCTGGAAGCACAGGAGTACAGAGACGCAATTGACGTCTATAACGCCATTGCAGAGGAGGGGTACAGTTCCGGCGCCCTCTGGCTCAACCTGGGTATCTCTTATGCCCATCTGGATTCTCTTGGAAAAGCCAAGTTCTATCTTCTTCAAGCCGAAAGACACACCGAAACCAAAGAGTTGGCTGAGCAGGCTCTTGTTTACGTAAATGAGCGCTTTAACCGGCGGTCGGCGGTACTGCCGCCACTACCCTGGGAACGTTTCTTTGAGTATCTCTCGCTGCATGTTGGCGTAACTGCACTTTTCATCACCGCATTATTTTTTCTCTACTTGGGAGTAGCCGCCCTGATCACGTCCTGGTTTTTACTCAATTACAAACGGTCTTTTTACTACTCGGGACTCACATCCCTGATCATTGCTGTTTTGGTGTTCTCAGGTGCAGTTTACACCGACTATCTTGACGAACGATTCGGCACAGGGGTAATCGTGGATCGGCAAACAGCCGTATACCAGCAGCCCCAGGCCGATGCATCCATTGTGAGCACTGCGTATGAAGGATACTCAATGAGAGTAGATTTCAATACAAGCTCCGAATCGCCCGGCTGGAAATATGTACGCATGGAAAATGGCAGATACGGCTGGGTGGCACAGGAAACGATGCTGGTTTTTTAAAAAATTGAGTCCTACGATTCTGCAGAATTAAAAAACCCGCTTTTTTCCATACTGACCCATATTTGGCCGGACGGAAGTTCTAATCACCCGCTTTTGCAGCTATCTTCAAAATGAATTTTACTCCTCAAAGCTATATCTTAATTTCTTGACTGAAATTTGAAGCGTACTGCTTTAAGGCCATCATCCTTTTGTAACTTAACCCAAAGAATTTTATGAGTGATCCTCAATCCTATATCGACAAGAACATTAAGAAATTTGAAAATGAGTTATTCGAGTTGCTGCGCATCCCCAGTGTAAGCACCGATTCAAAACGCAAGGGTGATGTAAAAAAAGCTGCCACTTTCTTAATAAACCAGCTTGAATCTATTGGCCTGGATAAGGTTACTCTTCATGAAACTCCGGGGCACCCGATCATTACCGCAGAAATATGCCCGCATGATGACAAACCTACCGTATTGATTTACGGTCACTATGATGTACAGCCTTCCGATCCCGATCATCTTTGGAAAACACTTCCTTTCGAACCCACTGTTAAAGATGGCCGTGTATACGCCCGGGGAGCGAGTGATGACAAGGGGCAGTCATTCACTCATATAAAGTCTGTTGAAGCTTACTTGAAAACCGGGAATGAGATCCCTGTGAACGTAAAATTTATACTTGAGGGAGAGGAGGAGATCGGCTCACCCAATTTAATCCCGTTCATCAAAAACAATAAAGATCTGCTCTCCTGTAATATGGTCCTAATCTCCGATACCGCTATGTTCGGGGAAGATCAGCCCTCCATCACCTATGGTTTGCGGGGACTGGCCTACATGGAGATTCATGTAACCGGCCCAAACCGCGACCTTCACAGCGGCGTGTATGGCGGAGCTGTTGAAAACCCTGCCAACGTGCTGTGTGAAATTATTGCAAAACTGAAGGATGATGATGGAGTAGTTCAGATTTCCGGTTTTTATGATGACGTGGAGTCGATGACACCGGAGATGCGCGAAGCCTACAAGCAGCTTCCGTTTGATGAGGAGGAGTTCAAGAGTGATCTGGACCTCAAAGCCGTTCATGGTGAAAAGGGATACAGCTCTCTCGAACGCGCATCTGCCCGACCCACACTGGATGTAAACGGACTCTGGAGCGGTTACCAGGGTGAAGGGGCCAAAACGGTACTTCCAGCCAAAGCCGGGGCCAAAGTGAGTATGAGATTGGTGCCTGATCAGGACCCAAACAAAATCGCAGAACTTTTTGCCGACCATGTAAAGTCCCTCGCTCCCGACACCGTAACTGTTGAAGTGGAGTCCCATCACGGAGGCCATCCGGTGGTGATCGATCTCAACTACTATGGGCTGAAAGCTGCCGCAAAAGCCTTTGAAGAGATCTAT
>SKRK01000188.1 GCA_007118525.1 Balneolaceae bacterium | reverse complement strand
TTCGTGAGTTCGTGATAAAAGTTAAATAATCCCGGCTAACGTGTGGACACATTTTTGATGTAGAGAAAAAAGATACTTGCCAAGCCATATGGCGCTAACTACGGGACCTCATCCCCACAAAAAAGCATTCTCGGGATTCGTCAGCACAACATGGTTTCAAATAGGAGGAAAAGGCTCGCGCAAGCGAAACCCGGAGCAGGTCACTCCGGTTTACGCTCTTTGGTTGTAGCCAGGGTTTTAATTAATTCACGAACGGTATTTACGTGGCCTGATAGGGAAGGATTGATTCCATCACTCAAAAAGTACCACGCTTCCGGTGGATTACCCATTCGCCTGCCTAACGGGTCAACAATGTATCCTGATTTACCCAGCAGTATCTGGCGGATCTGAGAAAGGTCTTTCTCATCTATATCAAAATCGAATAGTTCCATTTCTGAGAGCAAACCCGGTATGATGGGTTGCGGTGAAATCCAGATGGGCGGGTTATCTGTTACCGTTTTTACAGCATCTTCAATCGTGGTCAGATTTTCCCAGGTTTCGGAGAGTGGCAGCAGGGTTCTGTTCTGAGTAAAATATGGCCTGATAGCATCAAAGAGCCCGAGGTTGATAATAACCCAATCGGGCTGATAACTCAGCACATCACGATGCAGCCGCCGAAGAGCTTCTGAGGTTGTATTATTTGAAATACCCGCATTCACAAATGTAAAGTCGGCTTCCGGAACGGTGATATTCAGTATATCCGAAAAAATATTGAACCAACCCTGCAGATCATCCGTAGCGGAATCACCCAGGGCAATAATGGTGTCGTTATTTTTAAATGGCAGCTGATCTACCCAGTCAGTGACATCATCTTCCCTCAGAAGTTCCAATGCTGCCTCTTTTGCATTCTGGCTAAACATCTCTCTTAGCTTCAAAAACTCACGGGTCTCAAGACCCATTAGCCCGGCCAAAGAGTCGTTGTTTTTAATACCCGGCAGCAGTGGATACTGCTTTTCAATATTCAGAAACTGGATCAGATATTTCTCCAATGCTTCTTTCTCTTTATCGCTTGCTTTTTCAGCCATTCTGATTCTCTAATATTTTTTTGGTTAAGGAAGGCACACCTTTAACGGCCTTCTCTTTAATGTGTATCCAGTTGTTAAATGAGTATAGCTCCGGGGTTGATGGATCTACAATGTATTTGGAGATTTCCGGTTTTGTAAAGTCTACAAGACCGGCTGCAGGATAAACGACCAGTGAAGTTCCAACTACAATGAAGATTTCTGCTTCAGCTACCTTTTGGGCTGCAGCCTCTATCATTGGCACCGGTTCACCAAACCAGACGATATTGGGGCGTAATTGAGCCCCATCAGGCGCCTTATCGCCCAACTTGATTGGTTCACCTCCAATATCAATGATCAGGCTTTCATCTTTTTCACTTCGTGCCTGCCTCAGTATTCCGTGGAGATGCATAACCTCAGTAGAGCCGGATCTCTCATGCAGGTCATCAACGTTTTGAGTAATGACGGTTACGTCGAATTTCTCTTCAAGTTTGGCAATTGAGTAGTGGGCCTCATTTGGCTTGGCTTTTAAAGCTTGTTCTCTTCGCTTATTGTAAAAGTCGAGTACCACTTCTCTATTCCGGTACCAGGCGTCAATAGATGCGACATCCTCAATATTATACCCTTCCCATAAGCCACCGGAGTCCCTAAAAGTGGATAAACCGCTCTCAGCACTGATACCGGCACCGGTCAAAACAACGACCTTGATCATTTTTTTTGGAATAGATTATTGTGATTAAGATTTCACATATCGGAGCCACGAGCTGTCTTCTCCATACTCTTCCAGTACAATAGGGCTTTCGTTATAGCTGAAAGCACTGATCAATGATTGAATCTCTTGACGAATCACTTTTAAACTGTTAGAAATCATATCGCTATTAAATCCGGTTTCACCCAGTTTAAGGGTCATTTCCATGGAAATGATTCTACCTATAGCCCGTCCAAGTTGAACAAGTTTACGTTGTGGCAGCTGGTAGTCTATAGTGAAATCGAGTGTATCTTTGAAATATTCAACTGCATTTTCAGTCAGTTCGTAACTCTTTAGAAATGAGTACAGATTGTTCTCTTTTGATTTTCTCATCATCTTCAAAACAGATTCCGTGATCTGTTGATAGAGTATATCGTTAGAGCCTTCAAAAATCTGGAATGGACGACTGTCAACAAGCGAGCGTCCGGCAATGTGATCGAGCCGGTATCCTTTGGCACCAACCAGCTGCATAAGAGATTGTGACGCCTCATGCATATAATCGGTTACTACCGATTTAATCGAATTTGCAGCCACATCCATTCTTGATGTATTCTGTGTTAACGGCACATTTGTACTGGTAAAATAACTCATGGCTGAGCTAACGGTAAAGTAGGACTGTAGTTTGGCAAGCCTTTCCTTTACCTGATCGTAATTAAACAGGCTAACTCCACCAACCACTCTTTCCCTGCAGTGCATCAACGCCTCATCCATCATTCGTTTCAGATGCCCAGTACTCATACCGGGAAACTGAAGGCGGCTGCGGTGTAAAATATCCAGCATCATCGTAACGCCTGTGGTCTGTGGTTCAAGACGATACTCTGAGGGTACTTCTATATCAATTTTATTTTTACCGTATGGCAGCATATAGAGGCCCAGATTTTTGTAGTACTCCAGAACTTCTATTCCGCCATTAGAGCTGTCGTGAATGAAAAAACCAATATCCCTACCAAGTTCATCATTTTTATCATATCCACGTGCGGTTATAAGCCAAAAATCTGCCCAGCCGGTTAGGCCCGCCCAATGCTTAAGGCCCTGAATGTTATAACTGTCTTTCTTCTCATTGTATTTAAAACCGGTTTGCATCCGAAGGGCATCTGATCCGAAATCAGGTTCAGTTATCATGAGCCCACCCATATTCTTTTTAACCAAAAATCTTTTAAAGACGGAATCCTGCGCCTCTTTCTGACCGTAATTAGCTACAGGTTGAAGAAACAGGGCGCCGTTTATGCCCATCATCAAAGAGAGAGGCAGCGATTGATAGGATGTGGTTTCCAGCATTGAAAGGGCTTCACTGGTATGGCCACCTCTTCCATTGAACTCAGTAGGAATAAACGTTGAGAGTGGATTACATTCCAATACATCTCTCATTATATAGGGAGGTAAACCCCTGTCTACTAATAATTCATTTTCTACATTTCTTTGATTAAAGAGCTCTGAAAGAGTTTCCCTGTAATCCTTAATAAAAGTGTAGATATCTTTTTTGATATTTTTAGACTCTGCGATTTCCAAATTCAAATTCTTCGTTCTTCAATTATATTTTACAGACATAGACATGCCGAGTTCATGTAATATAACGAAAAACAGTTCAAAATCATTTCCATAAAAAAAGCCCTTTTACGAATGATTAATGGACTTTTAGGAAAAAAAGTGTTTAGACAACAACCTGCTTTACACTCCACCTGCCGGCTGAAGTACCATCGGCGCTGCGGAGCTTATCAGCCTGGGCCGTAGCGCTGCTTTGGAAGAACATTGGCTTATTAAACTCAGGGACTACAAAGCAGAGAAGGAGAATGGGAATGGGAATGGGAATGGGAGCCTGCCGGGCGCACCATAAAAAAAAAGCCCATCGACGCGAAGCGTGAATGGGCTTTAGGGAAAAAAAAGTGATGAGGCAACGACCTACTCTACCACATAAGCAGTACCATCGGCGCTGCGGAGCTTAACGGCCGTGTTCGGAATGGGAACGGGTGGGACCTCCGCGCTATAATCACCTCATCA
>SKRK01000094.1 GCA_007118525.1 Balneolaceae bacterium | reverse complement strand
GAAACTTGTTCCTCACGTTTCATCTCCTTCTCAAACTCCTCAATCATCATTTCCATAAACATTTCTGCCGATCGGACTGCAAAATTCTGCAGTTCCTTGCGGGGCTGCTCATCCCAAACCTCAAAGGTTACCGCATCCACACCAAAAGTTTTGTGTGTCCAGTTTTTGGCAATGGGCGAGACGATGTCAAAGGCCTGAACGCCAAGATCGATTTCGGGAAGTTCGTTATGAATTTGCTCTGCCCAGCGGTAGGTAAAGTGAAGAGGAAACGTGTCGATCTCTTTTAATATAGGGTAGAAAAGATTTCTGCCGGTTGAATGAAAGTCGATTCCATAGAACACTTTCCTGTCTGATCGATTCAGGAGCGGGAGAAGAGCGCGGCGAACCGCAGCGGTTTCAGGCTGGTTAAAATGTTGCCAGTCGCGATTCAAATCCACTCCTGCTGCATTTGTTCGCCAGTGGCCATTATCTGCTCCATCGGGATTCATCATCGGGAAGGCCCAAACATCGAAGTACTCTCTGAACTGCCGGGCCAGTGCCGTTTCTGAGGCGAGGGTCTCCATAAAGGCAAGGCTGACCATATATCCAGGTATTTCCGGCGGATGCTGGCGCCCGTAGATCAATATCACGCCCTTAACCGGTTCACTCGAGTTTTCCGATATTTTTATCATCGAGACAGGCCGGCCCTGATGTGAACTGCCGATCACGCTTTGCTGTACAAATGGCTGTAATGAAAGCTCCTCAGTCCAAAGCCTGAACTCACGGGTTGTGTACACTTCCTGGGCGGATATCCAAACAGGTTCAGAAGAGAGGTCTAAATTGATAAATCCATTTCTGGTTTCAGGATCAATACGATAGGTGGCTGAATCGGCCTTAACCCAGGTTTCTCCCTTATCGGTGCTGAATGCCGGGATGTATCGCTGCCGACCGTTGGCATATTCAAGCTCAACAGTAACGGATACTGCATCATCAGACCATATACGAAAACCATACCAGGGACTGTTATTGATGGGGTGTATCTCAGGTTCTATCCGTATTTTATAGTGATGTTGATCAACGCGTATTACATCGTTTGCCCGGGCACCGGGAAATTCATTCGTAATCCAAACACCGTCACTCATAAATCCGATGGTTCTTTTTTGTTGAGAAGTAATCTCACGGTCTATGGTATCTGTCACACCTTCCGGATCGTATGAGTAGCCGGAAAACTCCTCGGTGCTTTTGCATGCGGATAGCAGTAAAACCAGAGTGATGAGCAGAAATGGGAATTGTATTTTATTTAGATGCATTTTTTACGCTTGGGGGCTTTATTTTAATCTTTAAAGATAGTAAACGGATAAGCTACAATTTTAAGTAAACAACGAATACTGTTATCATTGATATTATTAATATTCATGAATATTGAGACGTTTGGTATATAAGTTTAAAAAACATATTCTTTCGAGAAAAATTGCAGTGTTGATCTTAATATTCTTCATCAAGACAATACTAATTGCACCTCAACTATTTGCATTAGATGAGAGTGAACGGGATCCGGTTGTGTGGAATGTTTCATTCGAGGGTAATGAGAACTACAGAAGTATGGTTCTCAGTGAAATAATAGCTACTGAAAGCCCAAGTATATTTCAAAAACTGCTTGGAAGGCACTCCGATTTCCGGTTAAGCGAAACAGAACTTCGAAGAGACAGAGTTCGGTTAATGCGCTATTATGAGCGCAGAGGATATCAAAATATATCTGTTGAGTTCGAAATTATTCCGAGGCGAAAAGAGTGGCGAAAAGATGTGGTGTTTCATATCAGGGAGGGAGATCCGGTTATGATTCGTTCATCCGAAGTTGTGATTGACGCAGATGATGAAATCAAAAAGGAGATCAGAGAGTCGAGAGATTTCACACGCGCACTTGCGCAGCACGAGTACCGCGAAGGACAACGCTATCAAACCCTCAGAAGAGCTGATGTGGAGGGTAGGTTTTTACAGGTATTGGAAAACCAGGGATTTGCATGGCCGGAGGTTGAAATTGAGACGGAAATTGATACTGTGACCAACCGGGCCGATGTAAAAATTATTGCCCGTCCAAATGACAAAACCTATTTCACCAATATTACCATTGAGGGTGATCTCTCAGTGCCGGAACGCATTCTTCTCAGAGAAACAGACATTCGTGAAGGAGGCCTCTATAGCCGGAGTAAAATGCAGGAGGCACAGCGTCAGATCTTTAATCATCACCTGTTCCGCTTTGCAACGGTTACACTGCCCGAGCAGACGAGAGATTCAGAACTGGATGTATTGATCCGCGTGCGTGAGCATCCACAGAGAACTGTTCAGGCAACCATCGGGTTTGGCCGTGAAGAGTACCTGAGAGGTCAGTTGAGCTGGCAGCACAGAAACATCAGCGGCACTGGACACAGATTCGGAGCAAGCGGCAGGGCATCTTTTATTGAACAGCGAATTAACACAAACTACCTCATTCCATACGTTTTTAATCCAAAAAGCAGCAATGTGTCTAATCTTTTTGGTATCCATAAGATTGAGCCGGCTTTTGAACTTTTCCAGGCCGGATTTAGTAACAGCTTGATCTACCAGCTCCGTCGCAATGCCACGGCATCGGCATCCTACGAATTCTCTTTTAATGAGGAGCTTTCACGCGATCCTGATGTTACCCTGCCCGATACAGTGCTGAACTACCAGGTTTCTTCACTCTCTTTTACAGGCTACTACAGTGAGGGTTTAACCCGTGAACCCCGTGGCTGGGTTGTTCAACCGTTTATTGAACTATCAGGAACTTTCACAGAAGCCTCATTCACGTTTCAGAAGGTGTCGCTTGATGTGCGGCGATACACTCAATTCAGCAGATCTACAACATTGGCAGCCCGAATCAATACCGGCAAAATATTTTATGAGCAAAATAAAACACTGCCATCTAACATCCTGTTTTTTACAGGGGGTACGAACACGGTAAGGGGCTGGAGCCGCCAGTCTTTGGGCCCGAGCAGGCCAACGTTTTCAGACGATGGTGTGTTTAAAACATACGTTCCAATCGGTGGCCGGGCAGTGGTCAACTTTAATCTGGAATTGAGGCAGCAGTTAACCGGGTTTATTCCAAATCTAGGCTTTGCGGCATTTCTCGACGGAGGACAGGTTTGGAATGACATAGATAACCTTGGAGATCGGCCCATTCAGTTTGGCACAGGCGGCGGCATCCGATACCAATCACCCATCGGGCCGGTTCGGGTAGATGTTGGGTATAAAATCAATCCTACTGATGAAGATCTGAACATTTTCAATGGAGAGGATTTTGGTTCCCGTTGGAGCCGCATTGGTATTCACTTCAGTATTGGACAGGCTTTTTAATGGATGAAGAGAAAAAAAATAGCATGAAGGGCTGGCACAAGTGGGCCATTGGTATCGGGATTTTCATCCTGTTTATCATAGGAGTGCGTATGGCTCTTAAAAGCGATTGGCTTTTTGATAAAGTTCGCGATATCGCCAAAGAGCAGATCAATGAACAGGTGAATGGAACGATTGATATTGAGTCGATACGGGGTGATTTATTAAATGGTTTTACAATTACAGGCCTTAATCTTAAGGACCTGGACCATGAAGATGTGATTTCCATCGACACGATCTCAGTTAATTACAGTCTGCTTTCCCTCATAAGGTCACCCTATACGGTTGATGAATTGAATATAAAAGGGGTAGAGGCATATGTTGTTCAGGATGAAGATTCTGTGTGGAACGTGATGAAGCTGGTAGATTTTGATGACGCGCCTGAAGAGGAGCCCGACCCG
>SKRK01000330.1 GCA_007118525.1 Balneolaceae bacterium | reverse complement strand
CTTCTCTTGTCAAGGTTTGTGTCGAAACCTCGCAGCTGCTGCGAGATGGCAAAATCGTATGACATCAGAAGCAGGAATGAGATCATTAAAAAGAGTCGCAGTATGTTCTTCATTGTTCTAAACTTTTTTCTTTAATAAAGAAAACTTACCATCATACTCTATAACAAAAGAGTAACAACTCTATACACTTTCTAAAATGGCATTTATAAAAACAATTGTACCCGAAGATGCTGAAGGCGAGCTGAAAAGAATTTATCAGGACCTTGAAAAATCGCGCGGCAAAATTGCGGAAGTTCACAAAATTCAAAGCCTGAATCCGGATGCGCTTGTAGCTCACATGGAACTCTATATGGCTATTATGTTTGGGAAGTCGCCACTGAAGAGATACCAGCGCGAAATGCTTGGAGTTGTGGTATCGGCAGGTAACCGCTGTGAATACTGCGTAAACCATCACGAACAGGCTCTATTGGCTTACTGGAAAGATAAAGAGAAGAGCCGGCTGCTTATAACTGACCGTTCGGAACTTGAGCTTTCAGATGCAGACAGATTGCTTTGTAAGCTGGCGGAAGATCTTACAAAAAATCAGGATCAGGATTATTCCAATCATATTTCCGGCTTAAGAGATACAGGGCTCGAAGACCGGGCAATTCTGGATGCCGTTCAGGTTATAGCCTATTTCAATTTTGTGAACCGGATGGTGCTTGGCCTGGGTGTAGAGTTCTCCGAAGAGGAGATGAAAGGATATAAGTATTAGGGGTAAACCGGTCCGCTGGATAGCAGATTAACCCCATTCGGGGTTGTGACCACACCGCCGCTTTTTACCCCGAGCTGCGCTCAGGGCTTTTTCGTATTCAACACCTTCGAAGTTGGACATTCGCATCACAATCCACGATTCAATATCTGAATTCATTCTGCGGCTTAAATCTGACCGTCAACCGTATTCAGGCATCAACACCTTGTACCGTGTACCGTGCTCCGTGAACCGTGAACCGTGCTCCGTGTACCTTTATCACTTTTCAGATGCGCCATCCCAAACAGTTGAAGAAGATTAATCGACTAGCACCATTTTACCTTCGGCTGCTTCCCTCAGCAGATTTACCCTCTCCAAAAACCGGTCGGCGCGTAAAAACCCGACTACGCGGGCATCGGTAATCTCTTCACCGCCCGGGCCGATAAATACGATGGTGGGCACACCGGCTACTTCAAAGCGATCACGCAGCTCTCTAGAAGCCTCTGTTTCGTACTGTGTCATATCCACTTTGAACCGTTTAAAGTCAAGAGTTGCATCAATCACGTCGGGGTCTACAAAGGTAGATCGTTCCAGCTCAAGGCAGGGAATGCACCAGTCGGCATAAAAATCCATCATAATGGGAGTGCCGGCCTCAACGGCTGCGGCATATTTTTCATCGCTGTAAGCTTCCCACTTGATTCCCTCTTTCTGCAGGTTTTGAATCATCATTCCACCGATAATCAGCAATCCAACACCAAGCGCCCATTTAACACGGGTGAATGTCTTTAATCCTCGGCCGGAAGACTCAAGAAATCCGAGATAAATTCCACCGGTGATTACCGTAACTATGATTACGTGGAATGAATATGCCGGGAAAAAGGCGAGAGCGAGATAGAAAAGCGCAACACCCACCAATACCACTCCAAACACTTTCTTAACCCAAACCATCCATGTGCCGGATTTCGGCAGTTTGGAGAGCAGTCCGCTGAAAGTACCCAGTATCAAATAGGGGAAGCCGAGTCCGAACGCCATCACAAAGAAAATGGTAAAACCGAAGAGCGGATCACCCTGAGAGCCCACAAATGCCAGCAGTGCAATAATCGGAGGACCAATACATGGAGCGGCAAACACACCTACCACCAACCCGGAAAAGAAGTGCCCGACCACGCCGCCTGTTTTACGTTGCGTACCGCTAAGCGACTGCATCCAGGAGGAGGGAGGCTGCAATTCATAAAGGCCAAACATACTGAGTGCAAGCGCGAAAATTAAAATACCTATACCTGCGAGCACAACAGGGCTTTGAAGCCAGCTTCCGAACAGTGCTCCGGTAAAAGCAGCTGCCACTCCCAGAACACTATACATAAAAACTATTCCCATCACGTAAACAAAGGCCATAAAGAATGAACTGGCCAATTTGCTCTCTTCCTCTTTTCTGCTGCCAAACAGCGAAACCGTTACCGACAGCATCGGATAAACACATGGTGTAAGGTTCAGTGCAAGGCCGATGAGGAAAATACCGGCAAAAGCCCAGAAAATTCCAAGCGTATCGAACAGTGCAGCAATTTCACCACTGCCTGTGGCCGTGAGCGCATCAGTGAGCGAGCCCCGCTGCATTTCCGCACCCTCAAAAAGCTCAGCATTCATCGTTTGGTAACCGGTTCCGGGGGCTGAGATCTCTACCTGAACAGTTACCGGCAGCGTAACCGGTGCGAGACAGACCGAATTGTCGCAGGCCTGTACCTGAATGGTACCACTTAGTTCATACGTTCCGGGTTCTGCGTCGTCTGTTGCAAAGAGAGTAAAAAATATGGGTGCTTCTCCTTCAAAAACACGAACCGGC
Source organism: Balneolaceae bacterium (assembly GCA_007118525.1). GTDB lineage: Bacteria > Bacteroidota > Rhodothermia > Balneolales > Balneolaceae > Rhodohalobacter. The sequence continues at coordinate 1,240 of SKRK01000330.1, read as the reverse complement.
TCCTGTGAAAAATCAAAATTGTACTCCTTCGATGGAGGGTATTGATAAGCGGAAACCGTGATCTGATCAGTACCTTCAATCGTCAGTTCGGTTGGGATCAGGAAATCCTGCAGAGGCCTTTCGGAATTTACATGCCAGGTATCCTCTAGGTTTAGCAAAACCGCACCCTTGGCCGACGTTCCGGCGGGGATCAAATTTTGAGATTTTACGACCTCAATATTGACCTTGTCGGCACTCGACATCCCGGCAACCTGCTGCGCAGCCGTATGAAACGGAATCAGAAGTAAAATCAAAAATAGGCCTAAACCCAAGAGCTGCCTTGTAAGATGCATCGGTCTTATAGTATTTAGTGGAGAATTAGTAATTATTGAATTTAATTAACGTGAGTTAGATGTTAGAATTTATTGGAAAGTGTCCCTTCGCCAGCCGGCGGAGGGCAATGGGAGATGAAAGGTAGTATATTCGAAGTCAAATAATAAATATTTGAGTCAAATCAACACTCAGAGGATCATCCCCCTCAGCACGCTACGGTCGTGGCTCTTCCCCCTTCTCCCATAGGGATCCCTACGGGGAAAGGGGGATTATTAGAGCTTTTGTTCTTACATCGAACTCAAGATAATTAAGTAATTGTGTTGCAAAAGAAGCCTTTCCAAAAAATATTCAGGAAAGGATGCTCTTTAGATCAACTGTAAAACTGGTAGTTTAGTGTTCTGCCTTAGAGTACTGATCGAATTTCAGCTTTAATCTGGTTTTCAGAAAGGTCACTTTGCAGTGTTTTGAGGGGTTCACCGCTTTTGGCATCAATCAAAACAACATAGCCGGTTTGTCCTTTATGCTCATTAAAGAGAGATTTCAGATTTAGTCTGTCGGCAAGGAATTCGGCTTGCTGGGTTGTGAACTCATCGGTCATGTTAAACTTCACAAAAAGGACCGGTTCATCTTTAAATTCCGGCATCAGTGCATCCAGTTTGGGATTCATTACTTTGCATTTTCCACACCAATCTGCATCCATTTTGACGGCGATAATAGAGATTTCGTCAGTGATTTTTGTATCTGCAGCACTCATTGAAAAAGGTGCAATTGAGAGGATAAGTAAGGATAGAAGAACTGTTTTGAGGTGTATCATGTAGACAGATAATTATTATTTATGGTTCATTTACTCACAAAACTACACCTTGTTTACAAGAAGAGAGTCTCAATTCTGTAACATTTCTATGTTTTTCCGGAAACGGAGTGTGGT
>SKRK01000302.1 GCA_007118525.1 Balneolaceae bacterium | reverse complement strand
AGGCCGGAGAAGCTGTTCAGCTTGGCAGCCTGGTCACATTTGAGGAGACCACAGGCCCGGCACACATAGAGCGATATAATCAAATTCGGGTTGTCTGGATCAACACAACCGTAAACCTGAATGAAGCCACGGTTGGCGAAGTAGGCGACCGTGTACGTGATGCAATGCAGGGTTTTGCCCTGCCTGACGGTTACAGCCTGGTGTACGCCGGTGAGCAGGAAGCAATTGAAGAGTCTGCCAGATCCCTTCAGCTTGCAATCATGCTGGCCATATTTTTCGTGTTTGTCGTAATGGCTGTACAGTATGAGAAACTATTCAGCCCGCTGGTCATTCTTACTTCCCTGCCATTCGCACTGATCGGTGTAGCTGCGGCATTGTGGGTTACCGGTTTGCCGCTCAGTGCCTCCGTGCTGCTTGGAATTGTATTCCTTACCGGTATTGTCGTAAATAACGCCATCCTTCTTGTTGAATTTGCTGAAAACTATCGTCAGCTCGAGGAGCATACTCTCTTTGAGTCGATCACTGAGGCCGGAAAGGTACGTTTCAGGCCCATTCTAATGACCACCCTCACCACTATCTTCGGAATACTGCCGCTGGCAATAGGGATGGGTGAAGGTTACGAAATACTTCAGCCGCTTGCCGTTACTGTAATTGGGGGGCTCATTGTCGGTACATTTCTGACCCTGATGATATTACCGGGAATGTACCTGATTCTGGATCAATTGTTTGGAAGATCAGAACCCAGAACAAATACTAAATGACCGATCTTTTAAAAAAAAAGTCACCGAGCTATCAGCCCGGTGACTTTAATTACAAAACTACCTAAGTTGTACTAGAAACTAACCCCTACTTCAAGCATCAAGCCCTGGAATGTCGGCTCCATACCAACATCCACGCTTCTTACAACACCTGTTGTTCCTTCGTTGAAACCGGATGCTTTCTGATACACATACTCAGCTTTTAGCAGAATATTATCAGTTACAAATGTTCCGAATCCAGCCTGAATTCTTGACACATTACCGTCATTATCATCAGTTAAGAATTTACTGTAATCTACATTGCTGTATCGTGCAGACAGGTAGAAATTGTCATTGAGAAATTGCTGCACATCAACAGAGTAGTAAGACCATTCTTCATCACCAAATTCACCAAAGTTATTTGGATCCGGTCCTGTATCCTCTCCCATTCCAAAGAAAGCAGAGATCTTATTACCATCAAACGGAGTGAAAATACCGTTAACTTCCCATGCCGTAAGTTGACGTCCGTTTCCGGGCTGTACTTGTCCGGGACCTTCACCTGATCCGCCATCATCATTATTTAAATTCCAGACAGCAGCATAGGAAGATCCGTGTCTTTCTCTTCGAAAGATATTTGTACCACGATTAGCTTCCTGATCATGATTTACCGTGTAAAATGATCCTGACAGATATACACCGTCAATTGCATCCAGCCAGAGTTTAGTTCGGAAGGAGTACTTTCTGGCTTCCTGGAAATCCTGCTCAGGTGCACCAATACCCGTACCTAACATAAGACCGAAAGCGTTTTTGTCAAGAATAATTTCCATACCCGGCTCAGTTCCCAACGGTGAAAGCACCGGGTTACCAACCAATGGGTTACGGTGAACATCGCCATTTACAGATCGGGTATATTGGTGTTCGCCAAAATCTGCAAAGAAGTTACCGGCCTTGATGTCAATATGCTCTAAAAGTGGATTAAGAGCCGTAAGGAATGAATTTCCCGGAATATTTCTGATATACATATATCCCTGATTACCCCACCATCTGCTTGGATGTCTCTGAGTACCCAGAAGACCGTCCATAAACACCTCGATATCATTATCCCCGATTGTAATCAAAAAGTCGAGGTTTGCGAAGGAGGTCTGCATGCCATGCAGATTTTCATCTGGTATAACCCATGCGCCACCACTCCACACTCTAACGTTATCCTGTGTTAATACTTGTACCCGGCCCACAGAGTGGAGGCCCATTTTAAATGTCAGGTTATCAGTAGAACCTATCTCTATACCCTTTCTGTCGTAATCAGGCTTTTGTGCTTCCGCTGTTTGAAGCGCCATTCCAAAAAGGAAAGCCATCATTGCCATAATTGTGATTAGTTTTTTCATATCCTTATGTTTGATTATTGTTTTAATACTTGTTATCACTAAAAATTTTTCTGTGACACTTTAAACCTATAGGTTTGATTTAACATAAATTCTAAGAGTTTGGCTGAATTGCCATGTAGGGGTTTTCCTTAGAAGCATCAGGAAATTCCCTATTCAGAGATTGTTTGCTCCATAATCAATAAGCCAACATGGTTTGTTTAGCAATGAATTCACCTCATTTTGACAGTGGTGAGTTTGACCCTTCGATATGGATAAGGTGGCAGGAAGGATTTCCGGAATCAATCAAACGTTTCATGATCATCAGGATAGTAAAGGAGTCGGCCTTTATCTGGTTCACAGCCAAATCCGGGAAATGGGTGGCGATATCAGGGTTGAAAGTGAGATCAATAAAGGCACCCGCTTTACCATTACATTTAAGCAGTGAACCCGGTCATGATTACACATCATTCTATATTTTAATATCAGTTTCGGTAGTTTAAAACGGTGTTCTGATACCTGAACTCTGGGGCCGCGGCCGCGAAATTAGCAGGGCTTGGCTTGTACCATAAATTAAAGAAATCCTCAATGTTGCGCTCATAGCACCCTTTGCGGTAAGCCCTCTACCTCTCTACCGGTTTGGATATCTCCTCTCTCACTGCCGGAGCCACTTCATTGGCATACAGTTCAATTGATCGCAACAACTTTTCATGCGATATACTGCCCACGCTCATCTGAAGCAGAAACCGGCTGTGACCGAATATTTTATGCTGATACAGAATTTTTTCAATCACATCTTCTGCACTTCCAACAACGTTGGCCCCTCTCAGCGTACATGAAGCTTCAAATTGCTCGCGCGTCATAGGCGGCCAACCGCGTTCACGGCCTATCCTGTCCATTTGGGTTTTAAATGCAGGAAATGCAACATCGATGGCCTCTTTGCGGGTTTCGGCGATAAACCCGTGCGAGTTGATGCTGACCGCTTGTGGCTCCTTGCCGGCATCCAGCGCCCCCCGTTTGTGGAGCTCCACCATCGGTGTAAACTGCTCGGGAAAACCTCCAATAATGGCAATAGCCATCGGCAGACCCAATGCTCCGGTGTGATAGGCCGATTGCGGGGTTCCGCCCACGGCTCTCCAGATCGGTATTTTCTGCTGGTACGGCCTTGGATACACTCCCCTGCTCTCCACATCAGGTGTGTGCTTACCTTTCCAGTTCAGTACCTCATTCTCACGAATGGCCAGCAGCTGTTGCAGTTTCTCTTCAAATAGTTCTTCGTAGTTTTGCAGGTCATAACCAAACAGCGGAAACGATTCAATAAACGAACCCCGCCCCACCATAATCTCAGCCCTGCCCTTCGAGAGCAGGTCAAGCGTGGCATACTGCTGAAAAACCCTCACCGGTTCCTCTGAACCTAAAACCGTTACCGCGCTCGACAGTTTTATCTTCCGGGTGCGGGATGCAATCGTCCCTAATATGACCGATGGCGCAGACGATACGTACTCTTCCCTGTGATGCTCACCAATTGCGAATACATCCAGCCCAAGCTTGTCGGCCATTTCGGCTTCCTGCATCAAAATTTCAAGTCGGTCTGCCGGGTGTAACGGCTTGCCTGTTTCGACAAGCGGCGTGTTTTCAGCGAATGTATAAATGCCTAATTCCATGATTGAACGGGTGTTTAATTATTTAGTTCAATATTAAACAATATTGGCAAGATATTCAATCGCTTT
>SKRK01000265.1 GCA_007118525.1 Balneolaceae bacterium | reverse complement strand
GGCGAAATAAAGGTGCGCCCTACATAGTGATTTCGAATCAGACCGATGTCATATTTACAGTCGTGGCCTGCCTTCTGGCTTTCGTGCGCGTAACCGATAGCTGCCGTATTGCTTGAATCAGGCACGGAGATAACAATTGGCCGCCTATCCTTATTGGGAAACCTGATGATTTCATCCAGCGGATGCTCTTTGGCTAACTGCTTGCCCAGGTTGCGGCGAATTTTGTCTACCATTTCACCGAAAATCTTGCTGTCGGGCCGTGAGAAGTAGACGTACTCAAAAATACACTGGCTGCTTCCGGTACCTGTTTTGGGTTCAAGAGAGAAAGACCTTGGCTCCTGAAGAGTTGTAGCTTCACGGTCAATCACAATCACTTCGCCCGGCTCCACATCGCGTATGTAATCAGCTCCAATAATATCGAAAGCACAGGTTTCGCTTGCAACGGTATATGCACCGTCGATGATACCCAGTGCAAGCGGGCGGAATCCATTTGGGTCGCGAACGGCAATCAGCTTGTCGTCGGTAAGAATAACCAGACAGTATGCACCTTCAATCTGGCCAAGAGCATCCATAATCTGATCCATCTGGTTCATTTTACGGCTGTGTGAAATCAGATGAAGAATCAGTTCCGTATCGGAAGTGCTTTGAAATAGAACTCCTTCCTCACGAAAACGTTCTCTCAATGTTCGGGCATTAGAGAGGTTACCGTTATGGCCAATTGCCAGATTTCCGTTTCTGTAGTGAACACGGAAAGGCTGTATGTTGGCCGGGTTTTTGGATGACCCTGAGGTCGAATAACGGTTATGACCTATTGCCGAGCGGCCAATCAATTCATTTTCAATAATCTTGGAATCGTCAAAGACCGATAATACCAGACCAAAGTCTTTATGCATAGGCATAATTGAGCGCCTTTTCGCTTCGTCATAGTAGGTGGTAACGATGCCTGCCGATTCCTGGCCTCGGTGTTGCAGGGCGTGAAGTCCGTAATAGGTAAGGAGGGAGGCATCAGAATGGTCAAATACACCAAAAATGCCACAATAATCGCGGGGTTTATCGATCATGTTTGAAGCTGGAAGTAATATGATTGCTAAAGGGATAAAGATATGGAAAAGCTTAGTAAATAACAGAGACGAAATTTTTGGCCTAACCGGTTTCGCCTCATCTGTTTGTTGAATCGGCAAGAGGTTGGTTAAATTTTTGCTAAAATAAAATCCATTCAATTTCGTAATTTACGACTATGAAAAAGGATAAGATTATATCGTGGGTTCAGCTGGCAACAAGGGTTATTCTCGGGGCACTGCTTATTATTGCGGGTTACCTGAAGGTGCAGGATAATACCGCACTGTTTGAATCTGTGGCCTATATTGCCTGGATTCCCATCGGGTTGAAGTCGTTGGTTATTGATCTGCTGCCCTGGGTTGAGATTCTCGTTGGTGGCTTGCTGGTTGTGAACGTAATGGGTAAACTTGTCATACCGGCGGCCGCTCTGATTTATACGAGTTTCTTTCTGTTTGCAATCTACGGCATGGGGACCGGAATTGAAGGAGATTGCGGCTGCTTCGGAGACCCGGAAAGCGGATCATTACTTGTCACGCTTTTGGGCAGTGAATTTGGCTGGAAAATGGTCGTCAGAAACGGAATTTTCCTCTCCATGGCAGGCTTTCTATTCTGGAAACCTTCAAAAAGAAGGTAGCCGTCCCAGATCAGCCGGGTTTCTCTTTTTGATTTAGTAATACGTCAACAGGGCTTAACTCGATTGCTGTCATCACATCCGAACTGATGGTAAACCCCTCCTCAATAAGCCGCACCCTGCAACTATTCATGGCTTTTGAACGCACGCGGGCCAATCCAAGCTCCTGATCTTTTGCATTGATCCAAAAGAAAATCTGCAGTTCAACATAGTCTGGGGTAAATCCTTTTATGGAAGTAGTCACACCCGGGCTCTTCAGCACACCTCTTGACACTTTTGTTGCTTCAGCGAGTATTTCCAGGGCTTTTTGTGAATCATCTGCGTAGTCGATACCAACGGTGAATCCACCCCGGCGTAATCCATCGAGCGTATAGTTGTGAAGCGGTTTGGTGAAAAGTTGTGCGCTCGGTACAAATACGTCACAACCTTCGCCTGTTCGAATATGTGTGTGCCTGAGCTCTATACTCTTAACCCGTCCCATAATACCGCCCGACTCAATCACATCGTTGGTATTAAATGGACGGCTGAAAGCAAGAAAAAATCCTGCCAGAAAGTTTTCTCCAATATCCTTAAAGGCAAATCCCAGCATGACTGCCGTTAAACCGCCACCGGCCACAAGGCTTGCTGCAAGTGCCGTATAGCCGATCAGGTTCAGGAAAATGATAAACCCAATAAAAATGGCAATTCCGGTAATCAGTTTTTTAAAAAACAGGTGATAGGTTTCCGGTACAGAACTTCTGCGAAGTATGGAAACAATTCCCTTAGAAAATCCCCTGCCCAACAAATAGATGATTAGTGCAACAAGGAGTGCAAAAAGTAACCGGGGCAGGAAATCGATAAATGTTTCAAATTCAACAAGAAATGCATCAGCAAGATTTTCGAGCATTGTGTCTTCATAGATAGATTAACAGAAATTGTACCTGAAAATCTGCAACCGGGATTTAAAATCCTAATCTTTGATAAGCGGCTACACTTCTATTGGAGGAAGGGTTTGCTCAATCCTGCCACGTTTCGGTTCCAGCCAGGGTGGAAGGAAGAGTTTTTTACCGAGCTCCTCTTCGTTTTCAACCACCGATTTGTATCCCGGACCGTCGGTAGCCATCTCAAAGAGTATGCCGCCGGGAGTTTGGAAATATACAGATTTAAATACGTGACGGTCGATAATCCCGGTTGGATTGAGGCCCATTCCGACCACCTGTTCCCTTAATGAATCCAGTTCTTCTTCGTCTTTTGCGCGAAATGCAACGTGATGCACGGTTCCCTTGCCGGTTCTGCCCGGACGGGAGCTCTCTTCTTTTTCCAGGATGATGGAGTGACCCAATGAACTTTCCGTCTCAAGAAGGGAGAGATTGTCTTGCTGTTTAGATCGTTGAAAACCCAGGATGTCAGTAAGTATTCTGATGCTGCTCTCCGTTTCGGTTAACAGGAAATTGGCGCCCCAAAATCCACGGATTGCAAACTCTTCGGGAACGTCGCTTTCTCTCCAGGCCGGCAGGCCGTCAGATCTTGAATCTTCAATAAGCTCCAGTGACAGACCGTCCGGGTCAAAAAAGCGTAAAACGGGTTTGCCAAGCCGCTCAATCGGCGCATCAAATTTAACGTTCTTGTTTGCGAAACGGTCAATCCAGTAGTCGAAGGAGTTTTCCGGCACGGAAAAAGAGACCGCTACGGTTTCGCCGGTGCCATAGGTTGCGCTAATTGCCCTTGGCCATGGAAAGAAGGTGATGCTGGATCCCGGCTGGCCGGCACCATTGGCATAAAACAGATGGTAATTGGTCGGATCGTCCTGATTTACGGTTTTCAAAACCATTCGAAGCCCGAGTGTATTCACATAAAAATTGGCATTCTCCCGGCCATCGCCGGAGATGATTGAGATATGATGGATTCCCTTGTTTTTCATTATAGCAGGGTTGAAATGTTGTAAATAGTTTAATGTTAAACTAAATATTTTATCAGAAAAATCCTAATACCGTAAGAGTAGATGGATTAGTTTTTCATCAACAAGTCAAATTTGTGTCAACTTATTCCAGGAGGGGACATTGCTTAAACTAAAAAAAGCTCAAAGAATAGAGCATTTTTTGAGCTTTTTTAAATGGATCGGGAAATCTCGCTTTGGGCGTGACGTCCCTATGCATTGGCAT
>SKRK01000191.1 GCA_007118525.1 Balneolaceae bacterium | reverse complement strand
TCATCAATCCCCGCACGTACTTTAAATCCGTCCAGCACGTCTACCTGTCCCAGACGTTCGCCCTGACGGATTGACTGACCCGGATTGAGCTCGATCGTTGAGAGCTGACCCGATATCGGAGAAGTGACAACAAGGTTTTCCATGATCTGTTGAACACCATCCAGACTGCGCCACATTCGCTGCTCCGAATCGTCGAGCTGCATCATCTGCTGCTGAACCTGAACCGAATCTTTACGGTACGATTCGTAGTTCAGGTTATACCTCAACTGTTGAAATCGGAAATTTTGATCTGTCTCCTCAAACTCCCGGGGCGAGATCAAATCTTGAGCATACAGTACACTGTCACGGCTGTACCGCGCTTTCATAATTTCAAGCTGAGATATAGAGTTCGCCAGCTCTTTTTGCAAATTCAGATGATTTTGCTCGAGATTCAGCCTTGAATTACGAACATTGTTGATTTGGTCATAAAGGCCCGCTTCCTGCTGCAATACACTGAGCTGCAGGTTTGAATTTGACAGAATTAGTATGGTATCTCCCTGTTCAACCATAGCCCCACTCTCTAGAAACACCTGCTGTATCACACCACCCTCTATTGCATCAAGATAGGTGGTCTGTATCGGCTGAACCGTTCCGTTTACGTCAATCAGCTCACGGAAAGAGTCTTCATGAACACTTTCTATAAAAATCCTCTCCTTCTCCACATCCAGTACCTGCCTGCTATCCATAAAAAAAGCAGTGTAGATAATGAAGCCCGCCAAAGCCACTCCAAGAATCAGGGCTGCGGCCTTTCCGCCCGAAATTTTCTTTTTTTCAATTTTCTTATCCATACTTTACCGTCAAATAATTTCTCGCAGATGCTATTCTATTCTATTCTCAGGCCGTCCACCGGGTTTTTATATGCTGCTTTCAGCGATTGTGAGCTAATCGTTAATAGAGCAATTAATGTTGAGACTATCAAGCTCAAGATGAAGGTAGCAAAAAGATACGTACTCAAGTCGATATGATAGGGAAAACTGCTCAGCCAGCTGCTTGCTAAAACCCACGCTGCCGGAAGGGCAACCAGGTGAGCAATTCCAACAAGTTTCAGGTAGTCTTTCGAGAGCAGAACAAAAATTCCCATTTCTGAAGAACCGAGCGTTTTTCGGATTGCTATTTCCCTTGTCCGGGTATTCACGGAGTAGGAAGCCAGGCCAAGCAGGCCAAGACAACCAATAAATATGGTAAGGATCGCAAAGAAGCTTAATACGGATGTTAACTGCCGCTCTGATGCGTAGGTCTCATTAATTTTATCCTCCAGGTAGAAGTAATCAAAGGGGTGCGTGGTATCTACATCTCTCCAAACTGATTCAATATGTGATATAGCATCTGACGGGTTACCCGCCGCCAATCGCACTTTTAGAAACTCGATATTGGAAACCAATTCACTTATGCCGGCCGGCAGCTCCATCACAAGAGGCTCCAGCTCGCGGCGAAGATAGGTGTGGTTAAAATCGCGGGTTACACCTACCACCGACATGGTTCTGCCGTTCACCCTGAATGTTTTACCGATGGCATCCTCCGGAGTACCCCATTCTAAATGATTCACCATCGATTCGTTAATCAGCAATGCCTCTTCAGGATCTGTGGAAAAAGATTTAGAGAAGTTTCGCCCGGCAAGCAGATCAATACCAAGAGTTTCTGTAAAATCGTGCATCACAAAAAGTTTTATGAACGATACAGACTCCTGCTCTCCAAATCCCTCGGGTGTTATCTGATATCTCAGGTAATCTTCACCGCCAATCACGGTTTTACTGCCTGTAACCTGCAGAACACCGGAATGAGATAGAGATCTCTCTTTTAAATCGTCGTAGCTCCATATAGCTGAAGTCATGGCCGCGGGAATGACGATAACCCTTTCGTGGTTGAAGCCAAGATCTTTCTCCTGCATATGAATATATTGAAAGTAGACCAACGCAGTACCTATGAACAGAACAGCTGTAATTGAAAATTGAAAAACAATCAGGCTTTTTCTGAAAAGGTTTCTTTTTGAGCCGGATGAAAATCCTCCCCGCAGACTTTCTATTGGCTTTAGTGAAGATAGAAAGAGGGAAGGGTATAGACCTGAAAGCAGGGATAGAACCAGGATCAGCATCAAGATGCCGAGAATAATCTCTACAGACCCGAACCCGGTTAATAGAAGTTCCCTGCCCGAAAACCGGCTAACGTAGGGATACACCATTACAGTGACCAAGCCTCCCAAAAGAACCGCTGTTCCCGTAAAGATTGTCGACTCCATCATGAACTGTTTCATCAATGTGGATCTCTCTGCACCAAGTGTTTTCCTAACTCCAACTTCCCTGGCCCTTAATATAGCCCGGGCTGTTGAGAGGTTGATAAAGTTGATGCAGGCAATAATCAGCAGCAGTACGGCTACAGCTGAGAAAAGATAGACGGTAAAAACAGAGCTGGTTGGACCTATCTCTGCCTCCAGGTCGGAGTAGAGCCAGATATCAGTAAGCGGTTGAAGTTCCAGCCCAATTCTCTCCTCTTCACTAAAGTAATCGCTATAGTATCTGTCGGCAAAATCCTGAAGCTGCCCTTCAATCTGTTTGCTGTCGGTACCCCCTTCTAAAAGCAGATAGGTCCATACCGGATTCCATCGCCATCTTTCAGTAATCTGGTCATAGTTTTGCCACATTCCCCGCAGACTTTCAAAAGAAGCAAGAATTTCCGGTTTAAAGTGGCTGTTACGGTCCCAATCTTCCATAATTCCTGTTATGGTCAGGATAATTCTGCCTTCAAGGGTAAGGGTTTTCCCAACGGGATCTTCATCACCAAAATAGAGGCGTGCAATTCTACCGGTTATGATCACTGAATTGGGCTCAGACAGGGCAAGCTCCGAATTTCCACGAAGCAGCTCTACATCAAATATTTTAAACAATGAGGGGTCAGCAAAATAAAAACTATTGTGCCTGATCTTCTCATTTGTTTCAGGATTTCCGATGGATACATGTTCAGAACTGAGATTGAAAAATCGCACTCCATCCTTGATAAAAGCCGGAAAATCGTTAAGAAGCGCGTCTTTCAATGGAAATGGAGTTATTGCTCCATGCTCAATATTATCTGAAGTTTCGGTATATTGAACAACCCTGTAGATCTGATCTGCATGTTCATGATGCCGGTCAAACTTAAGTTCATCCCAAACAAAGAGAGCGATCAGAACAGAGCAGGCCACACCCACAATCAAACCTATCAGGTTAATAGCGGTGTAAACAGGCTTTTTCTTCGCATCCCTTAATGCAATTTTTAAATTAATACCGTTCATTCATAAAATACGTAAACCTTTTTCATAACATCTTCTCTATACAAGAGAATCGAGAGGTAATGACGTTACAAATCTCTGAAAAAATTACACGTTTATAATGCATTTAGCGTTAAGAGGACTTTAAAAGATCATTTTCATTTCTGCATAAATGGCTTAAACTCTATAGATGATCTCACCACCAAACACATTCAATCCTATGAAAGTTAATAGAACACTCCTTTTTTCATCTCTTGTCCTTCTATTCATCTTCTCATCCTGTGCTATGCCGGAAGGGCCTGTACCTTTAAGCGGTGAAGCCCCCGAAGCAGAAGGATGGAAAACTGAAACCCTGTTAACCGGCCTCAACCAACCGTGGTCATTGGCATGGCTTCCCGACGGAAATATGCTGATTACCGAAAGAGACGGCCGTGTTCTGCTTGTTGATGGAGGTGATTATTCAACACAAAACATTGAAGGTGTTCCGGCTGTGTTTGCAGACGGACAGGGTGGTTTAATGGATCTGTCACTGCATCCGGATTTTGAAGATAACCGG
>SKRK01000085.1 GCA_007118525.1 Balneolaceae bacterium | reverse complement strand
CTATCAGATGTAATTTGTTTAGAGTTGGTTTGTGTCCAATCTGCTAAACAAGTTTATCTAAAACTAATGTCTATGATTGAAGAGATAAAATATACCTACCTGTAATCCCCTGCTGTTCGACTGCACACTTGAACTTTCAGAGATATCATTTAATCCAAGATTATACCTGGCATCAATTCCAAAGCTGGAAGGCGTATGGATATAACTGACGCCGAAACTTAAGCCTGCATCAATGGAGTTAAAATCATCTTTAATGTCCTGAGATGCGCCGTTTTCTGCTTTTGCTCTCACAAGAAACCCTATCTGTGGACCAGCCTGAATTCTGAAGCCATTGTCAAACATATACTGAACCAAAACCGGTATATTTATGTAATCGAGATTGAAGTTGGTATTACCACTTTTTGCTCCCTGCATGGAATAAACGATTTCCGGCTGTAAAGCAAACTGCGCGTCCAGATGGATATGCCCCAGTAAACCTGCATGAAGCCCGAGTTTAGAGTCAAACCCGTTGTTATTATCATTATTTATAGTGTACGAATTCAAGCCTATTTTTGTACCGATATTAATATTTTGCGCGTTTACTGTACCCACTGTCATCACCAAAACAGTAAGAATTGTAATCAGATAGTATTTCATATGTTCTTTTTATTTATTCTAGTCAGGTTAATACCATTATATATGGATCCCTCCTAAGTAGTGATCATAATGCACTGCTTCTAAACCAAAAGTGTTATAAATCAACGGCCAAAGGTTATATAAATCACGCATGATTTCATGAGGAATTGCTATCTGTCAAACCTATGACATATATAACCCGGACAAAGAAAAGTGTAACAGTGCCGGGGATTGAAAGCCGTAACTTAAAAATTCACGCGTATAAATTAGCTCAACAACTGCGTAGCTGTTATTTCTAAGCACGCAGTCACAACTCTTTGAAATCAGATCTCATCGTACAGTAAAACAGAAAGAGATGAAAGGAATTGGCCCGGTTATCAAAAAAATCCCAAAGCTGCCCGATGTAAAGAACCGAGCCATACGACTGAGTGAAAATGCCATAAAAAAAACTCAAAAAGCAAATCGCTTCTTTCTGGAAGTCGGTGAGTTCAACCTTTTTTTCTGGCTCACCGTGAAAGCCTCTTTTTCGCGCCACTTCGAGTTTAAAGAGTTTCTGAGGCAGTGCTACCTTGTTGGCAATAAAACATTGCCGCTCATATCCATAACCGGAATTGTAATAGGGCTGGTGCTTACCATTCAATCCCGCCCGATTCTTGTAGAGTTCGGGGCGGAGTCTATGCTGCCGGGAATGGTGGCTCTGTCGATTGTGAGGGAGATGGGGCCGGTTGTAACGGCACTGATTTGTGCAGGGAAAATCGGCTCCGGAATGGGAGCTGAATTGGGCTCAATGAAGGTAACTGAACAAATTGACGCCATGGAAGTGTCGTCCACGAATCCCATCCGTTTTTTAGTGGTTCCAAGGGTACTGGCGGCCACACTTATGATTCCCATTTTAGTTCTGTATGCCGATGCCCTCGGAATTCTGGGCAGCTGGGCCGGAGCCAACATCAAAGGAGATGTTAATATTGTACTGTTCACTACCCAGGCGTTCAGTGCCATTGGCTTTATGGATCTGTTTCCCGCTGTGATTAAGACTTTCTTTTTTGGTGCGGCGATCGGGTTTGTTGGCTGTTTTAAAGGATTTACAGCCGGACGGGGAACAGAAAGTGTTGGAAAAGCGGCCAACGAGTCGGTTGTGCTTGCCTCGTTGTTTGTGATACTAATTGACCTGGTTGCGGTTCAAATAACGGATATGCTGTTATAAATATGGAGAAAGAACACAACATATCCGCGCAGGCAGATTCAGCCACATTTTCACCTAAACCGGTTATAGATATCCATAACCTCAAAATAGGGTTCGACAATGTGCCTGTACTAAGAGACCTATCCGTTCAGCTTTTTGAGAGGGAGAATCTCGTAATACTTGGGAAATCCGGTTCAGGAAAATCTGTGCTTATAAAATGTATTGTTCGTCTGCTTAATCCCGATTCCGGAACCATCAATGTGCTTGGTGAAGATGTAACCGGGATGAGCAGTCGGGAGCTGGCAGAAATGAGAAAAAAAATCGGATTCCTGTTTCAGAGCGGCGCACTGTACGATTCTATGACCATTAAAGAGAATCTCGAATTTCCGCTAAAAAGAATTAAAAAGAACCTTACTCAAAAAGAGATAGACGACGAAATAGCCGACGTGTTGGAAGACGTTGGATTGTCTGATACACTGAACAAAATGCCTTCTCAGCTTTCGGGCGGCATGCGCAAGCGGGCAAGTCTGGCGCGCACCATCGTAGTTGATCCCATGATTATGCTGTATGACGAGCCCACTACCGGTCTCGATCCGGTCACATCCAATGAGATAAGTGAATTGATTAACGAAGTTCAGGAAAAATACAACACCGCCTCCATCATCATCACTCACGATATTGAATGCGCGCGCGCTACTGCCAACCGCGTCATTATGTTGAAAGACGGTGAGGTATACCTGGAAGGAACTATGGATGAATTTGAACAATCTGCCGATGAGCTGATTCAATCATTCTTTAAACCAATTAAAATGTCTCCCCACTTAAAAATATAAAATTATGGATAACTATACACCGGCATTTAAAGCACGTTTAGGAATGTTTATTGCAGTTGGAGCGGCAATTTTTGTGCTGGCAATCTTTTTTATAGGGAGGCAGCAGAATTTGTTTAACCCCGTGTTTAAAGTCACAACCAATTTTCAGAATGTAAGCGGATTGCTTGTGGGTAATAACATCCGGTATTCGGGCATCAATGTGGGGATTGTTGATAATATTACCATCATCAATGATTCTACGGTACAGGTAAGTTTGCTGATCCGGAAAAATGTTCAGCAGTTTATTAAGGCAGACAGCCAGGCGGGAATCGGGTCAGAGGGCATTATTGGCGATCGAGTTTTAATTATCACCCAGGGCAGCAACAGTGCACCAACAGTACAGGATGGGCAACATATTCAATCAAAAGAGCCGATTGAAACCGATGCAGTAATGGCAAGCTTGCAGACCTCTGCCGCTAATGCCGAGATTATCACGCTTCAACTTTCTCAAATCATGTTGAATCTAAATAGCGGTGAGGGTGCGCTTGGCAGAATGATAAACGACCCAACCATTGCTGATAACATCACCCAGACGATTGAAAATTTCAAGAAAAGTTCTGAAGGTTTTGATGAGACCATCGAAGCTACTAAGGAAAATGTGTTCGAATTTATGGAGAAATTGCAGCTTACAGCAGCAAAAACGGAGATCGCCTCGCAGGAACTTGGGGAAATTATGACCAAAATAAACAGCGGAGAAGGTTCTCTTGGCGCGTTAATTCATGATACCACAATGGCCGGCAACCTTAGTGAAACGATTTTCAATCTGATGCAGGGTACACAGGGGCTGGATGAAAACATGCAGGCCCTCAAACAAAATTTCTTTTTCAGAAGATATTACAGACGTATAGAACGGGAAGAGTTAAGGAGAATTGAAGAAGAAATACGTCTCGAAGAACAGATAGAAGCTGAGCAGAATGAGGGAGTGAAGGAGAGAAAGGGAGAGGGAGAGAGGGAGTGAGGGCCGAAGCACTGCTTCGGAAGAACAGCGGCTGAATTGGCTTATTAAACTCAAAATCTGAAAAACAGAGTGTGAGTGTGAGATGGAAACTGAATACTGACCGTCAACCATATTTAGACATCACCTTGTCCCTTGCGCCCCCGATGGGTCGGGATGTCGCTATCGCGCCACTTGAACCCTGCACCTTGAAAAAACCTCCGCCCGGATTT
>SKRK01000338.1 GCA_007118525.1 Balneolaceae bacterium | reverse complement strand
TGATTCAGGTTTACATGCAGAATCACAGAAATTAACAAGCCGCCGCCGGCGCAGTACGTACTAAACGGGTACAACGGCGCAGAGAAACTCTGCGGATAAGAGAAGGTGCTGTTGTCATTTGGCATTAAATGACAATCTAAGACATAAAACGGAGTAAACTAAGAGCCGGTGTGTATGTTAACTGCGAACTTTAACTATGAATCAAGACATTGACGGCACCGGATATATCGGAAGCTTTCCTTCGTCACTATCATCTAAAAAAGTACGCATGAACTATAGATATATGCTTTCCGCCCTTTTACTTTCCTTTTTTGTAATTGCATCCTGCTCAGATTCGGAAACCACAGTTGGGCCAGATCCAGCTGAGGAATCAAAAATTACAATACAGGGTAGTGTAAGCGGACCTGCTGATGCCAAAGAGAAATCATTGGCCGTCAATAAAAAAGAAACTAACCTTGAGATAAGCGAGTCAGACAGCAGTATGACACCTCCTGGTATTGGAATGTGGAGCCCGGATGCCCAAAGTGCCAATTTGGTCGAATCGACGCATTCTATGGCAGAGAGTATCCTTTCCGGGGAAGTGCCACTGACTGATATTTCAGTTTCGCTCTACGAAGCCTCAGATTACATTTCAAATCAAAATAATGCTACTCTTCTTGCTTCAACAACCACCGATTCTGAGGGGAATTACTTGTTTTCTGATATCGATGAAGGTCTGGATCTAGTGATTATCGTCGATAGCAATCCCAGGCTAACATCAGTAATTACAGGAGCTGTTGAAGAGAGCAATGGTGCTATTAATAGCGCTACAGCAATCGTTTCTGAATACTGGGCCGGTGAGATAGCGAATGGGCGTGTATTAGATCAGGCCGACTTTAATGAGATGCTAAAGACTGCCGGTGATCTGATGGAAATTATGTCAGCTGATGAACTATATGACGTGTT
Organism: Balneolaceae bacterium; assembly: GCA_007118525.1. Classification (GTDB taxonomy): domain Bacteria; phylum Bacteroidota; class Rhodothermia; order Balneolales; family Balneolaceae; genus Rhodohalobacter. Next base: position 2,900 of record SKRK01000338.1, on the reverse strand, counting down.
AGTAGAACTGGTGCCGGATCAATTCGGGGATGGCTTTCCCGGTAATTTATCAATAAACTCACAGTTTCTAGTTAATAGTTTACTGGGGTTTAACAATGCTGTTTGTGAGGCAATTATATTTGATGAAGCCGCTGGTAAGCCAACAAACTATGTGTTAGTTGAAGGCTTATCAGATGATTTCGGGCAAGACCCATTAGCATGGGTATACGATTCAGAGGAAATGGATGAGGATAGCCGGCATGGTGTTTATATCGAACGATTAAATGGAAATGAAGCAGAATTATTGATACCGATTCATCCGGTTAATTATCTCGGAGGTGGATCAGCAGTCATAGTAATTTATAATGAGGATCAATCTATTATTTGCCCCGGAATATCTTTTGAAATTGAAGCTTTAGAAAAGGCACCCGGTACATTCAAAGATATGGTAGATAATCTTGAAGATGTATTTGAAGGTATGGTTCAAAATTTTGGATATAGTACTAGTGATGAACTTCTTACTGCTGATGTTTCTGAGCTTCCGGATGAAGTCAAACCATTGGCGGCAGCATTGCAAATAATTGGCGGGCCTGGAAATCCGGATAACCTCCGGCAAATACTGAGTGGTGATGCTCCAATTTTGGAAGGAGAACCACTGGATAGGGAGGCAATGGAAGTGATCGATGCCTTAGTCAATGAATCAGGCCTGTTTGGTATGACTCATAAGTTTGATGAGCTTTTCAATGCCCAGGCGAAACGCGTTAATAAAAGCAGTAATTCCGCCGGGTGTTTTGTAATGCCGGAAAATATAAGTACTCCCGGTGAATTGGATTGCTGGATGGGAGTACAAGCCTGGTTTGAGAATCAAAATCAAGGTCTTTCACGACAAATCAATGATCTAACGGGCGCAGCGCTTGGAGTTGGAGCTGTTGTTGCTTTAGCAACGGGAGCAGGCGCACCCCTGGCAGCAGCTCTTGGGATGTCGGCAACTGCTGTTACCATGATGGCTATATTTATTGACTCAAATGATCATACTCTTCCCTCAAATCTTTTAGGTTTAGAGGTGTGGGCTGATCCGGAGGATTACCCAAACGAAGATGATGATACTGAGGGGGTTTGGTCTGCCGATCTTGGAGCAGAGAGTAAAGGGTGGACCTTAAACTGGGCCACTACTGTGGGAAATATTCCCGGGCTTGGTAAAGTTGCAGGGATACTTAATAAAACTAATTTACCCAATGCGGCTCAGTTTTTGCTACAGAACTTTCAAAGGGATATGAATAAAATATGGAGAGCAGAATCCGGACCTATTGTTTTACCACCAAAGATTACCCGGGTAACGGTTAATCCAAAAAATGATGAAGATTATTTCAACTGGAAATTAAATACCAAAACCAGTGAAACCAGTGTGGAGCCATTTTTATTTACATTAGATCAAGGTAGCTATATACCACAAGCCGTTGGTGTATCCGAACTGAAAGTGGAGACAAAAGGGGGGAATGCTTTTAAAGGCCAACATGTATTCAACAGCATAGAGCTTGAAGTTGAAGCGATGAATGTTAGTTTAGCCCACTACATGGGTGATGGAATTGAATTTTCAATTGAATCCAGCATCTACATGCAGGTTCAGGAGGAGGTTCTTATTGAGGCAGTGGTCAGAAATGCCCTTAACAAAGAAGTTGAGTGGGCCGTTACGCCCGATGGCGAAGGATTGAATGTGACTCGCTACTCAGGTGCTGATAATGTGGTGGAGGTATCAGCCGTCAGCCCGGGTAGCTATACATTAGAAGCCGAAACCACCGCGGATACGGGGCCAAGAGCTGACCGTCTGCCCCGGCGCTATGACAGGGTCCGTATTGTGGTGGGTGATTTAAGAGTATCAAACCCCGTTTGTGTTGAGACAGGTGACACCTATCAACTAACAGCCAGTATTGGTGGCGAATCTGTAGAATTCAGTAAACTTGAGTGGGATATAGACGGTTCCGGTTCCATAAGTCCCGAGGGTTTATTTACAGCGGGTGGGGAAGGTTCAGTACAAATCGATTTCCAGGTTAAAGACCGCTCACGACTAAACTATTCGATCAGCTTCGATGTGAGGAGAGAGTGCTCTTATATAAACGTTTCATCGCAATACTTTAATGAAACCAATACATGCCCTGCTTATGCAACTATACCGCCTCCCGAGGGAAGGTTTGAGCCGGATCGACAAGAGGAAATTGACAAAATACTTGAAGGCATTATGGATATGGGAGAAGAAGGGATGAATGCTATGAACGATGTATCAGTGCTTGTCGGTTGGAGTGGGCCGTTTATAGGATTGCCTTTAATGACTGACCTGGAGGAGGCCGGTGAATGGACCAAGACCCTGGTATTAAGTAGTTATATTGAAGATAACCCCTTGTTGGAGTGGTTATTTATGATGGAAGATTCCCAGGGTGTGTTTTGGATGAGCACTTTTGGAGAAACATATTCGGAACTAAAAATTACCCGGGAAGAAATGGAAGTTGATGGTGAAACAGTCCCCGTTTTCAGTGGTACATTTTATACAACGATAACTTCGGAATTCACCGAATTTGAGAATCCGCGTGGAGCTACGGTTCACGGTGAGTTTAAAGGGATAAGGGAATGGGGGTGTATTCCGGGTGAATTCGATAGCCCTTAAGGTTCATCGGCACAATAAGAGTGGGTCCAATTTAAACTGCCAAAACAACCCATTCAGGTTCCAGTATAAATTCGGTTGGGCAAACATCAGGAAAAAATAACGAGTGGCGATCCTATTTTGAGGTGGCAGATGGGGGCGTGAAGAGCGTGGGATATTAGGTTCATGTTCAAAAATGAACTGCTACAGGGTCTCTGAGTTCAAAAAAAGGAGGCCACCCTTTTCAATCAGGATTTGACTTTATGGTGTGTTGAAAATATAGATT
>SKRK01000159.1 GCA_007118525.1 Balneolaceae bacterium | reverse complement strand
TTTTTTACCCTTTCGTGGGCAGTTATGAGTTTTTTTGTGTCTGACATAACTCTTTGGTTTGATCTATTACTGTATCATAGTGTTCTATAAGTATTAAGCCGAAAAAGTGCTTATGGCGCATCATTATTAAAGAATTTACGTGATTGATTGAATATAATGACTCATCATACGGGTTGTCTTGCCCTAAGAACTTCCGTTCGCTGCAGTGATCTCTGCCCCGGTACATTCATTGAGAAACGTCTTGTAGCCACAGTCGCTCATTTTCGCAAACCGGCGGAACGGCCTCCACCATGTTCGACGCCCGCTCTTTCGAGCCGCCGAAGAGTTCGTGCAGAGTTCTCACGAAAGAACGTTCCACCCGGCGGGGTGCCGCCGGTAAGCGCTTGATTTACAATAGTATTCGGGAGTACAGCAGGGCCTCTATTAATGACCCGATTCATGTACCTCGCCAAGCAGGTCAATATCCTGCGTGCCGGCACGATCAAGCAGCCGGGCAAAGTGTTTTCTGGCCGTATCGTCATCCCCGACCATTCGTGCAGCCAGTGCGGCTCCCATCAGCGTATTGAGCCGGCCCGGCCACATCTGGTCAGACTCTTCGTAGGCTGTCAGGGCTTCTGCCGGACGGTTAAGGTCCATAAACAGATCACCCAAAGCTTCTCTCGGTGGCTGAAGGGCGCCGGGCGTCACCGGATGTTTCTCCACGCTGGCCTCCATTTCTGCAGCTGATCGGGTCAGCCTTATAGCTTCCTCTTCACCTCCTTCCTCAAAAGCGATTCGCCCGGCAAGCACAAGCCGCTCTGTTTCGATGTAGGCAACCATATTATCATCGCCTCTCTGTTCAGCAACATCCCGCAGCTCACCCATTCGCTGTTCTGCTTCCTTCGCGGTGTTCAGGTCACCGGTGTGCACGGCGCCCAGTCCGCGGGCGTACCAGGTCAATCCTTCAGCCCAGGGAGAAGCATCCCAGGGCAGGTAGTCCGGTGTGCGCGGTTCAAGTTCCGTAGCTCTTTGCCAGTCTCTCTGCTCAACCGCCAGACGAGCCGGTATGGCCGCAAAGTGGAACGCACTTACAAACGACTGTTGATGCCGATCTTTCATGAGCGCTTCCCGGTAAACTTTTTCAGCTTTCTCATCTTCTCCACGCTGCAGATAGGCATATACCATGTAGTCGATCGCGTGTATGTAGTGGTGTGATTCGGCTCCATTTAATGGATGATTGAGGGCAGCATCCGCCGATAGCCGGTTCCATTCGATCACCTGCGGCCAGTCGCCCAGGCGCACGTAAATATGAGACGGCATATGGAGAGCGTGCGGAACGTGGGGGGCGATATCGGCATAGGCTTTCACAACGTCCAGTGCATTTTCTGCCCGGCCGTCAACATCCGTGGCGTGAATCATATAGTGAATCGCACCCGGGTGTTCAGGATTTTGCTCAAATACTCTCCTGAGAATCCGCTCCGCCTCGTCATAGAGCGGGCCGCGATTGTCGGTAAACTGGGCCTCCGTCATTTTTGTGAGGGCATAGAGCGATGCGATATCTGCATCATCCGGGTAGGCGTCGTGCGCTTTATCCACTCCGGTTACCCACCGGTCGATCCGGGTCCGGAAATCGGCCGATTCCGGTTCCCGGAAAAATTCGGCCGTAGATTCGATCAAGAACCGCTCACGTTTGGATTCCACAAGCTCCATCGCTTTAGTTATATTCTCCCAGCCAACCTGCAGATCTTCATCTGAGGGCCTGGTGCCCCAAATCGGCTGAAAGAGGGTGGTTGAGATCCCCCAATAGGCCATTGCGCAGTTGGGATCTGCTTCAGCAATCTGTTCAAAAGAATCGCGGGCAATCACATACATCATGTGATGGAGCATTCCCAGCGCCCGGTTTACGTCATCCTGCACCTCTTCACCGCAATTAGCATTAAAATTAATCTCACCGATCGAGTCATCCTTGCCAATCGATGCATCGTCGTGCATGTGATTGTGCTGCGCCAAAATCTGAGGGCTGCAGGTCATAATGATGAGTAGCGCGATGGAGATTATCCATGGCATCGTTCCGTTTGTTTGTAACATATTGATCCTCCTTTTGATAGTTAATCTAAAATTAGATTGTGCTTTTACCTGTTAAAGCCATAAAAAAGGAGTTTCTCTATCATACATTGAAAAAGAAACCATTCAAATTGGAATGAGAAGTGTGAAAAGCGAGATGCTTGATTTAGAGACCCCACCCAAAAGAGTGTAGTTTTTATTGACTGATATAAGCTCAAATATTTCCAATTCCCTCGAATTGGTGCTCATCATAATCGGCCTGAAAAGTTTTTGGAATGGTTGGATTATTCTGTATTCGGTTGCTCTTCATTATCTTAGAACATCCGGATCACGATAAAAAATGATCCGATAATTAATTATAAACAAAACTTTATGTTTAAACACAAACCGATTAATTTAGGGTGTTAAAAACATCTTAAATCTAAACATTAAAAAAATGAATTCGTCCAAAAAACCGGTCTTTAACTTTGAACTCCCGGCTACGCTTAAAGAGTTAATACATGAAGCTCCAAGCGTAACCGTTGCAAAAAATATTGATGATCTTGTCAACCTATCGGTTGGTGGCAAAGATGGAATGTCATATGAGGTGTTTTATGACCTGCCTAATGGAGAAAGAAAACAGGAGGCTATCGTCCACAGAGTAAAGAACGGAATTGCCGCAAATTATACAGAAGCCTACATGAGGCGCAGAGACCCAAGCTGCATGGTTATTGCCGATGATTTCCCCACTGATAAAACAACGTACAAAAGCCGTTTTGGAGATACGTTTAATGAGTTAAGAGAAGAGACTTTAGAGTGGATGAAAACGCAAGACCTGGCACTGTTTTTCTTTAATGCAGGTAAAATTGGCATGGGGTATAAAACTGTTGCTGTAATTCCTGCGAATGCCGGATTTTTTGGATTAGGATTGGCCCTTTTACAGGGTATTCTTAACCCCGATGAGCTTGACGAAGACTTTAAGCCAACTGCTTTCATATATACGGCCCCACCGTTCAGGCAAACTCATTTTGATGGTAAACAAGTTGTTATACACAACCGGCAGCCAGAAAATTATGAAATGTTCAGCTATAACTTATATCCGGGACCGAGCGCCAAAAAAGGCGTTTACGGTATGTTGATTGGTCAGGGTGAAGAAGAAGGGTGGGTAACCGCCCACTGTTCGGCTGTACAGGTAAAAACCCCATACGATAATGTGGTTACTTTTATGCATGAGGGTGCAAGTGGTGGGGGTAAAAGCGAAATGTTGCAGCAGCCTCACCGGTTATCGGATGGCCGGTTATTAATGGGAGATAATCTTTTTAAAGATGACAAAAGATATTTAGAACTATCTCAAACTTGCGATTTACTACCAGTAGCTGACGACATGGCTCTTTGCCATCCCTCCTTACAGCGCAATGACCAAAAATTATGGCTGGAAGATGCTGAAGACGGCTGGTTTGTTCGTGTAGATCACATTACAGAATATGGTACTGATCCCAGTCTGGAAAAGTTAACGGCTGTTCCTTCAAAACCATTACTCTTCTTAAACATACAATCGGTACCCGGTGGCAGGGCAATGATTTGGGATCATACGTATGATGAACCAGGTGTTCGATGCCCAAATCCAAGGGTTATTTTGCCCCGTGAGATTGTTCCAAAAATTATTTCTGAGCCAGTTAGTATTGACATTAGAAGTATTGGGATGCGAACACCTCCATGTACTGCCGAAGAGCCCAATTATGGTATTGTAGGCATTATGCATGTTCTGCCACCGGCACTTGCCTGGTTATGGCGTTTAGTAGCCCCTCGTGGCCACGCTAATCCAAGTA
>SKRK01000227.1 GCA_007118525.1 Balneolaceae bacterium | reverse complement strand
GGATTTAATTCTGCTTCGGTTGAAGTCTCTAAGCAGACAACTTTTCCACTACAGGTAACTCTTTCACCCTCTGTTGAAGAGCTTGATGAAATTGTAGTAACGGAGCGCGATCCCGGTCTTTCAATAATGGAAAGAGTGATTGCAAGGAAACAGGTTTGGCGATCCGGTCTCGAAAATTACAGAGTTGAAGCCTATACCCGACAGAGTCTGAGCAGCGACACCGCTATTGTCTCCATTTCGGAGAGCAGCTCCATGGCGTACTGGCACAGTGATCATGGTCATCGTGAAGTACAGCTTTCGGCACGCCAAACGTCTAATCTGAGCGAAGACCAGAACTTTGCCGGTGTACGATATCTGCCCAATTTTTATGATGATGATATTGAAATAGCAGGTTACAGGGTTGCGGGCATTACCCACCCAAATGCGCTGAGATACTATCACTTCAAGCTGCTTGAAACATCAGTGATGGATGGCAAGCCGGTTTACAAGATAGAGGTAAAACCGCGACGGCAGCGTCAGCCTCTTTTTGAAGGAGTTGCCTATGTATTGGGCCGCGACTATGCACTTCTTGAAGTTGACCTTAAACCGAATGACGTAGTTAATTTCCCTCCCCCTGTGCAGGATTTTGATCTTGCCTACAAACAGCAGTTCAGTAATTACGGGGGCGATTACTGGCTCCCGGTTGATATGAGAATAGATGGCAGAATTAAAATCGGAATGGTGGGCCTTCGGTTTCCGGCCATGAATTTCCGGCAGGTTTCCCGGCTTTCAGGGTATGAGATCAACGGTTCAATACCTGATTCCATTTTCGCAGATCAAAGATGGTTTACAAGAGCCGATTCGCTCGACCAAAAACCTGAACTCACCGAAATCGAACAGATTCCGCTTACAATGGAGGAGAGCCGTGCATATGAAACCATCGACAGCACAAAAACCATTGAAGAGGCATTTAGGCCGGAAGGTTTCCTGGCACGGATGATAGATTCGGATGATGACCGCGATGGCGGAGATGGGCTGTTGGGTTTGAACAGGGTAATACCAAGAGGAGTTGCCCCGCGAGCCAGATATAACAGGCTGGACGGACTGCATCTTGGATTGAACTATAATCGCAGGTTTACTGAAGCCGGATTGCAACTGAAAAGTTTTGGCGGATATAGCTTTCACAGTGAATTTTGGGACTATGGCACTTCAATTTCTCAGAGACTGATCCGTGTTGGAAACAGTTCGCTGCATCTTACGGGAGGGTATGAAAATAGTACCGATACAATGTACCCTTCAAAATTGTACTCAACCGGCCTGAGCAGCATTGTAGTGCTATTTGGCGGGAAAGATTATTTTGACTATTTCAGAAATGAGAAGATGTATGGAGGGTTTAAGCTGCGCAGATTTTTACCGCGCACAGATTTCTCCGTTTCATTGAACAGAGAGCTGCACAGGTCATTTGGCGATTTGAGAATACACGATTACAGTCTTTTTGACTGGCACGATACGAGAAGAGAAAATCCCCTGATAGAAGAGGGTACCCTTCACTCATTTAATTTTGAATTGGGATACAACCTCTCCTCAAATAATTTGGGTTTTGCAGGTCGGCGGCAGTTTAAAGTATCGGCTGAATTCAGCGATGATGCATTAGGCAGCGATTTTAATTTTTCAAAGTACGATTTTACACTCGATTGGAATTTCGACACCTTTTATCAGCGCCGGCTTTTCGCCAATACGCTGGATATTCATTTATCGGCGGGGACGTCATCCGGAAAACTGCCTCTGCAACGCTTTGGAGCCATCGACGGGTCCAAGAATATTTTTTCTCCTTTTGGCACACTGAGATCGAGAAAAGGATTGCCTTACATCGGAAATCGTTATTGGCTGATTACAGCCGAGCATAACTTTCGCACGATTCCGTTTGAGCTGATCGGATTAACTCCGCTTGTTGAGAGAGGCTGGGGGATCATCATTTTCGGTGGTGCCGGCCAAACCAAAGTTGAAGGGAGTAGTTCCTCTTCAGACCGATTTGTAACGGATGGAGTGCATTCGGAGGCAGGAGTGAGTTTAAATAACGTATTTGGGATTATGAGAATTGATTTTGCAAAGCGTATTGATCAACCCGGCTTTTTTATGGGACTAAGCGTACCGAGATATTTTTGATTCATGTTTAGTGAAAAATCTTTTCAAGGCGCAGGGCGCAGGTGGGTTTCTGTCGGCGTCGATTTTGAGTAGTTGGCAGTAGGCAGTTGACAGTAGTCAATCGGCAAATTTAGTCCTGAGTATTGAGTTAAACACCGTGTGCCGTGGACCAACCTTCCAATGTATTGGCATTAGCCCATGTCCGGCTTCGTTCCCGTCCCTGTAGAGACGATTGATCGGTAAATGGGTAACTGTACTTCCCACCCCGTTCCGTCAGGAACGATTGATGATTTTTAGTTGAGATACCTGAAATCGACATCGTCGAAAAACCTTTAACCAATCCAGCAGCATCCCTTATGGAACTCAGATCAACATAGTGCAAAAAAAAAGGCGAGCCGTTACGGCTCGCCTTTTTTAAAATTATATCCTAGATCAGTTGTTAAAACTGTGGATCGAACGGATACGGGTTCAGAGGATGAGATTCCGCACGTCGGTTTCTCTCACAACCCGGAGTATCTCTGTCTCTTTCAGCTTCGGAACACTGTACCGGAGCTTTTCCAAGACCACGAGAGTCGATTCTGTCTTCGGCAATACCATTGTTCTTGTAGAATTCTACAACAGCATTGGCACGTCTCAGGCTGAGTCGGAGGTTATACTGATCGCCACCAACATGATCGGTGTATGCATCAACTCTCACACGGAAAGCATCTGCTTCATTCAGTTTCTCAATGTTTTCTGTAAGCATTCGCGCAGCTCTGTCGGTAATGTTAGAGCGATCGAAGCCGAAATTAATTGTTGCCAGTTCACGGATGAATGGAGGATCGTTAGGATCAAGCGGATCAGTTCCCATCTCGATTTCCTGACCGTCGGTAAATCCATCACCATCAGTATCAGGGTTGAGAGGATCAGTTCCGTAGACCATCACTTCTTCATAATCGGTGAGTCCATCGCCGTCGGTATCAGGGTCAAGCGGATCTGTGCCGTAACCGCCATCAAATGGGCCATCAAAGTCAGGGTCTTCACACTCAGATTGTACTGTGTGCTTAACTTCCTGGCAGTCGGTGAGTCCATCGCCGTCAGTGTCAGGGTCGAGAGGATCTGTTCCGTATACATTCACTTCGTCACCATCAGAGAGGCCATCGCCATCTGTATCAGGATTAAGAGGATCAGTACCATAGACCATTACTTCTTCATAGTCGGTGAGTCCGTCACCATCGGTATCCGGGTTTAAGGGGTCGGTTCCGTATACGTAAATTTCGTCGTAATCAGAAAGGCCGTCTCCATCACTATCACGTTCCATGAGCTCTTCGTCGGATAGACTCATAAGATATTCAAGTGTTAGCGGATCGGGGTCGCCTTCTGGTTCACCGGTACGGCAGGACTGAAAAATAAGTCCGGCTGCAAGTAAACCCAGAATCATATATTTTGGATGTTTAAACATGTTTATGTCTCCTGTACAGTTAGTATGAGGTTGTGATTTAGAAATTATTTTCAATGATCTAAAAATACACATCCGGTGATACCAAACAAAAAGGTTTTTTGACAAATGATAAAGAATCATCATATATTAAAACCAACGTTAAAGAGGGGCTATAGCTCAGTTGGCTAGAGCGTCGCGCTGGCAGCGCGAAGGTCCGGGGTTCGAATCCCCGTAGCTCCACTTTTTTTTGTTCGGCAATGAACGCCGTGTATTCGAGTAATTGTAATAAATACTTTAGCAGTACAGC
>SKRK01000125.1 GCA_007118525.1 Balneolaceae bacterium | reverse complement strand
CAGCGCGATCAGGCAAAAGCTCAACTGGATCAGGCCAGCAAGCAGCTGCAGGATGCAAATATCGAAGCTCCATTTGAAGGCCGTATTGAAGAGAGAATGATTCGTACCGGTGAACTGATAAATCCGGGAATGCCTGTAGTAAGACTGGTTAATACCGACAGAGTTAGAGTCTTGGCCGGAATACCTGAGCGATACTCAACTGAAATCAGGGAGGGTAGTGAAGTTGTGGTGAATATACGTTCTGTTGGAGGAGGTGAGAGAACGGCAACCATTAGTTATTCCGGGAATGTTATCGATCCGGAAACCCGCACGTATACAATTGAAGTAGAGCTCGCTAATCCTCAAGAGATCATCAAGCCGGATATGGTCGTTGACCTGAGAGTGAAAAGAGAGACGCTCGAAGATGTCGTAGTTATCCCGCGAACCGCAATAGTCAGAGATGAGACCGGTTCATTTGTATTTATTTCCAGGGAAGAGAATGGCCGAAAAATTGCGGAACTGGTTGAAGTCAGAACAGGTACAGCTTCCGGCCCGCTGGTGCAAATTCTTGAAGGGATTAGTGATGGTGATGAAGTGGTAGTAGTGGGGATGCGAAACCTGAGTATCGGGGATGAGCTCAACGTAATTACAAATGAAAGCAGTATTGAACGTGCCAAGCGCCTGAGAGACCAGGAGCGGCCGGTAGCTTCATATTAAGTAAAGACAGAGACAGGGGAAGAAATTTATGACAGGCTTTATATTATGAAATTAACCGAATTAACACTCAAAAACCGGACAGTAGTTATAGTGCTTACCGCAATCCTGGTGATTGCCGGTGCTTTTAGCTACAGCTCTATTCCAAAGGAGTCTAACCCGTCAATTGAAATTCCAATCTTTATCGTGAATACCATATATCCCGGTATCTCACCTTCAGATATGGAGTCGCTGATTACGCAGCCAATAGAGAGGGAACTGCAGGGAATAAGCGGAGTGAAAGACATTCGCTCAACAACAACGGAGAGTTTTAGCAGTGTTGTAGTTGAGTTTGACCTTGATATTCCACTTAGCGAGGCCAGCCAGCGAGTTAGGGAGAGGGTAGACCTGGCCAGAACCGAACTCCCGCCCGATGCCGAAGAACCCTTCATAATCGAGATCGATTTAGATGACTTTCCGATTATGACCATCAATCTTGCAGCAGATTACCCGCTTTCAAGACTAACCGAAGTAGCAGAGAGACTTGAAGAGGCCATTGAAACAGCATCCGGGATTCGTGAGGTTGAGATGGTTGGTAAGGTTGAACGCGAGGTGCAGGTAAATGTGGAGCTAGCCGCCCTAAACGGATACGGCCTCGGTTTTGGACAACTGGTGAATGCAATACAATCTCAAAACCTGACCATACCGGGTGGAACAGTGGATGTGGACATGATGAGTTATCTCGTGCGGGTAAGCGGAGAGTTTACAGACCCTGCTGAGATTGAAAACCTTGTTGTGGCCCGTCCTATGGGTGAAGGCCCGCATGGCCCGGGTCTTGTATATATGAGAGATGTTGCAAATGTATTGTTCGGTTTCAAAGACCGTGAAAGCTTTGCAAGGCTCCGGGCATATAAAGTTGAAGAGAATGGACGAAAAGTAGAGCTTGCTGATGAGGATATTCAGGACAATCAGGTAATCAGCCTCAATATCAAAAAAAGGCCGGGTGTTAACATTCTGGACACCGTTGAAGAGGTGATGGCTATAGTTGAAGCGTTCCCCATACCTGAAGGTACCAGTGTGATCATAACCGGTGATCAAAGTGAAGACATCACAAAGCTCATTTCAGACCTCGAGAACAGTATTATCAGCGGTATGTTATTTGTTGTACTGGTTCTTGTATTCTTTTTAGGTGTACGAAATGCATTGCTTGTGGGTACAGCTGTTCCACTATCGATTCTGGTTGGTTTTATTGTACTGTTTAGCCTGGGGTATTCAGCCAATTTTATTATCCTTTTCAGTTTGATAATTGCCCTGGGTCTGTTGGTTGATAACTCAATTGTTGTAGTTGAAAATATTTACCGCTACAGAGAGATGGGTTATGAACGTTTTGAAGCTGCCAGGCTGGCTACGAATGAAGTAGGTTTCGCATTAATAGCTGCCACATCAACCCTGTTGGCCGCCTTTATACCCATGACTTTTTGGCCGGGTATTATTGGACAGTTTATGGGCTATTTACCGCTCACTTTGATCATTGTGCTATTATGTTCGCTGTTTGTAGCGCTGGTTTTATACCCGGTACTGACGGCATATCTTGTGCGTCTGGATACTGAAGAGAAGAAACCGACCTCAATATTGTTGAAAGGGATCGGTATTGGGGTAGCAATTTTTGCCGCTATAGCGATAGGGATGGCAAATTTTACCACCTTGATGGTAACCTTGCTCACCATTGTGTTTTTCGTTGTCACCTTTAAATTTATCATCAAGCCGGCTTCGGATGTTTTCACAGAAAAAACATTGCCCCGCATTCTTCAGTACTACAAAGTGATGCTTCGTACATTTCTGAAGCGGGATTACAGTGTGAAATATGCGATGCTGAGAAACACCCTTGCACTTGGCAGTTTAACGCTTGCGCTGCTGCTTGCAATATTGGGAGGAGTAGTTGGGCTCTTCTCACCTGCTTCCATAATACTGTTTGCCATAGCCGGCGTGTTAGGTGCTATTGGAGCGTTGCTGATTGTAGTACATTTCTTTGAAGCGATTTTCAGAGGCGGTATGGTGTCGATAATTGTGGGCTTGCTGCTCGGTTTATTGAATGTTACTATTCTGCTTTTGGTATCCATAGGCAGCGTGGTGAGCAGTACAGTGTGGATGGTACTCTTATCTGTACCGGCTATTCTGATCGTTGTAGGAGGGGTTGGGTTGTTGCGAAAATCTGATAAACCGCTCATTCTTACCGACAACAGAGCATTAATGTTGAACTCGGTTATTGGAGTTCTGTTTTCAATTTTTGCTATGTTTTCGCTGGCTCCAACCGGAGTTGAATTTTTCCCTCAAACCGACCCTAACAGGATCATCATTGAGCTGGAAGGGCCAATCGGAATGAATGTAAACTCCAGCAACAAGATTGCAGAATCGGTTCAACAGCGAATCTATACCCTGATTGATGAAGATCCTCTTGTAAAAGCCAATATTGAAAATATTCAGATCAATGTGGGGGTTTCAGGGGATCCATTTTTCGGCGGCGGCGGGCAAAGTCCGGAACTTTCTAGGCTCACTGTGAACCTGGTTGATTTTGGCGACAGACCAGAACCATCAGCCCGAACCTTGACAAAACTGCGCGAAGTAGTACGGGATATTCCTGATATTATGGTGAATATTGAGGGAGAACAGCAGGGACCGCCAACCGGAGCACCGGTTAATATTGAAGTTTCTGGTGAAGATTTTGATGAAATTGTGCGTATTACCCGCGAAATAACCGACAAACTAATTGAAGCTTCAGCTACCCGGGCAGTACCGGGGCTTGTTGATGTAAGAAACAATGTGAGCGGCGGTTTACCCGAGTATAGTATACTGGTAGATTACGAGCGGGCAAGCCGTTTCGGCCTTTCCATGTCAGATATAGCACAAACCATACGTATCGCAAATAACGGTCTTGATGCCAGTAAATGGCGAGATGGGGAAGATGAATATGATATTGTGGTCAGGTTGCGTCCTGAAGATCGACAGGACCTGGAAAGCCTGAGAAATCTTAATATCATGAATCCTGCCGGTGCCCGGATACCGTTAGTTTCTGTTGCAGAATTCAGGGAAGGGGTCGGACTTGGTTCAATAACCCGATTAAACCTGCAGCGAACAGCTACTGTTGAAGGCCAGGCGGCACCCGGTTTCAGCGGCCCCGAAGTACTTGCAAAAGCACAGGAGGTGTTAGCTGATTATCAGCAGAACCTGCCTGCCGGGTATACCATGAAATATACCGGTGAAAGTGAAGATCAGGATGAAGCATTTGGATTTTTGACCACCGCGCTGATGGTTGGTTTTGCGCTGATTTTCCTGGTGATGCTTGCAAAATTTAACAGTATAATATCTCCACTTATTATCATGATCGCGGTTGGGCTAAGCCTTATTGGGGTACTACTGGGACTTATATTGACACGAACGCCTTTTGGGCTGATGACCTTTATTGGGATCATATCACTTGCAGGAATTGTGTGTGTTAACAATATTGTGCTCCTGGATTATGTGAAACAGCTTAGCGAGAAGGGAATGCAGAAGAAAAATGCTATCATTGAAGCAGGTCTTATTCGTTTCAGGCCGGTTATACTTACTGCATTAACAACCATTCTGGGTCTTGTACCGCTTACTTTTGGGATTAATATCGACTTTGTAGAGCTGTTTATCAGTTTTGACCCAAGATTCCAATTCGGTTCAGAGAGTACAGCATTCTGGGGGCCGATGGGTATTGCAATTATAAGCGGCCTTACATTTGCCACATTCCTCACACTGGTTGTGGTTCCGGTGCTCTATTCAGCTTTCGATTCGCTTGCCGGTAGAGTGTCAAGCTTGAGATAATTTTGAGCTTTAAAGTAATTTAAAAAACGGGCAGATCTGTTCTTAATAAAATGAGATCTGCCCGTTTTTTTGTATTTTTTGGAATCAACTAACTCATTAACAGACTCAACGTGATACAACGACCTCAGACTATTTTTCTCGCTTTTGCCGTAATTGCTAACCTGATTGTTTTTTTTACTCCGATCTATCGCCATGCCGTTAACGACCCGGCCGGCTGGATTGGTCTTGGTTTTGCCATTTCGCTCACGCTTGCAATGATTATTGCATTAGTCTCCATTTTCCTGTTCAAAAACAGAATAAACCAGCTCAAATGGGTGAAAATGGCAACATACATTCAGATTGTTGGCCTGGGTTTTGCTGCAGGGGTCCTCTTTTCTCTTGGTGGATTTGGTACATTTTTATGGAGAGAAGTTCTGAGTTCCGGGTTAATTGTAATTGCACTCGCTATGTTTTGGCTGGCCGGCAGATCTATCAAGAAAGATGAGGAGCTTGTGAAATCGATGGATCGAATTCGATAATTTACCTTTGAAAGGAACAGAACAAAATGATACCCCCCTTCTAAAAGTTGTCTTGCTGCTCATTGCAGGGTTGATGACGTTTGGTTTTGCCCCAATTCTGGTTCGCTTTGCCACCGATGTTGAACCCCTTGCCCTGGCTGCCATGCGAACCGGTTTTGCGGTTTTAATGCTTCTTCCATTTTGGTGGCCAAAAAGGGCTACACTAAAAATGCTGTCGGAAAACGGGGCAAAGTTTTATCTGCTTATCGCCGCCGGTGTAAGTTTGGGGATGCATTTCACGCTATGGATTGCTTCTCTCCACTACACATCCGTAGCTTCAGCTTCAGTTTTGGTAACCATGCACCCGGTAATGCTGATCATTGCTGAAAGTTTAATTTTCAGGAAAAATTTCCGGCCGCTTGTTTGGATTGGTGTATTTGTGGCGTTTGGAGGGTCTGTACTGCTTGGATTGGCTGATGATACCCAGATGGATCAATTTCCTGACGCACTGCTGGGTAACTCACTCGCATTTATTTCAGCTGTAATTTTTGTGATCTACTTCCTGCTGGGCCGGTCTATACGTCAACATACCGAATGGATTGACTACGTATTCTATGTGTATCTTTATGCAGCAATTACCTGTGCCGTATTGACGCTTATCTGGGTGGGTGGATTTCCTGTTCTAAGTACCACGGCTGTACTGGTGGGCGTAGCACTTGCAGCCGGCCCTACAATTCTTGGCCATGGTGCCATGAACTACGCAGTGAAATATGTTTCACCTACGCTACTGTCTACGCTGGTTCTCTCAGAAGCAGTGGTAGCGGCGATTGCTGCATTTTTCATATTTGGAGAGATTCCATCCGTTCTGTCACTTTCGGCCATGGTTGTGATTGTTGCCGGTGTAAGCTTATCATGGACCCGGCGCCTGGTCAATAGAAAACCAGATTAAATAACATGCAGTAATTAATAGTCATCTCATTATTAATATGATGTTTAATCAGATAATTTCATTAGGAAATCATCATATTTGGTTGAATATTTTGTTGATCTTAGGCATTTCATATAACTTAGTGTATACGATTTAACAATCAATTTTTGCTGAAATAAAGTTTAATAAACTAATAGTATGTCGTTCAAGGGGTTGTGCGTAATTTTGGCGCAACGAAATACCTGTAAGATTCGTTTATGAAAGCAATAAGGCACGCAATTACCGGTACAACAAAGGCTTGGCCCGGTAAAGAGGGATGTGGGTACGCCTGTTTAAACAGGAAGTAAATCATAATTCATGGAATTATATTCTATAATAAGAAAAGTGAGAGTATGGTCAGTAACGTTAATCGCTGTCGTTTTTGCGATTAGTGCGTGTACTGAAGCAGATCAAGAAGAAGTAAAAGTTGAATCTGAACTGCACTCACCTGTTACGGTAACTGAACCTGTAGCAAGAGATTTCGCTGAGATAAGTAACAGTGGAGTACTCCGGATGATCACTCACTACAGTTCAAACACCTACTTTCTGAATCAGGGCATAGAAGTCGGGTTCGAATATGAGTTGGTACGTGAATTTGCAAGAGAAAATGACCTGGCCCTGGAAGTTGTTATAGTTGGTGCTGATGAAAACCCATTTGATCTGCTTAACAGCGGTGCCGGGGATGTAATTGCTGCGAACTACACAATAACACCGGAGCGCCGTGAAATCGTAAGTTTCACAAGGCCCTACAATCTAGTGGATCAAATGCTGGTCTTCTCATCTCAAATAAGTCCCTATCCTGAGACACTTGAGGAACTCTCCGGATCAGATATCCCAATTTCAGTTCGAAGAAACAGCTCTTACTTTGTAACTCTCACAAACCTGATTGAGGAGAAAAATTACGATATAAATATTGAGTTGATTTCTGATGCCCTCGATACAGAGGCGACATTGGTTCAGGTTTCAGAGGGCAATCTGCTTGCCACCGTAGCTGATGATAATATGTTTGACGCGGCTAACAGATATATGGATGGGCTCTTTCCGGGTCCGGTTATTTCTGAAAAAGATACGATTGCCTGGGCAATCAGAAATAACTCTCCTGATCTTGAAGCCAGAATGAATCGCTTTTTATATAAGCATTTTCGATTTACAGAAGATCGCGACAGGCCAAGAAGATCTACCTTTTTGAATGTGCTTCGCAGAAAATATTTTGAGGAGAGCCGGCAGATTGCAGAGTATTACAATCCCGAATGGCAGTATCAAACCATAGGAATAATTTCACCATACGACGATATGGTTCAGGCTATTGCCGATTCTATGGGTCTCGATTGGTTGATGCTTACTGCCATGATAGCCCAGGAGTCGAGCTTTAACCCCAACAGCAAAAGCTGGGCCGGAGCTGTTGGCCTGATGCAGGTGATTCCCCGATTTGTTGAGACAGAATATGAGAAACTCTACGATCCTGTCACTAACATAAAAGAGGGTTCTCGTATAATTAAAGAGCATCTCAGGCACTACTCTTACATGGACAGCACAAATCAATGGGCGATGGCACTGGCAACCTACAATGTTGGCTTAGGCCACATGGCTGATGCCCGAAGATTGGCGATTGATGCAAATAGGAACCCCAATGAATGGGAGAATGTAGCAGATGCACTATTAAAACTTATGCAGCGCCGATATTACCAGGATGCGCGGTATGGTTTTGCCAGGGGTATTGAACCGGTGCAATATGTGAAAGAGATTATGAACCGGTATAGAACCTATGAAGCAATTATTGCCCTCGCAGAGAACCAGCAGAGAACAGGAGTTACTAATCTGATCGGGACAGATATCAACCGTCGGCCTTAATGATAAGCAGTGTCAGGTCGTCTTGAAGAGAACCATCCGCGAAATTTCTTACATCTTTTACGATTGCTTCAAGTATTTGCCGTGAAGTTTTCTCCCGGTTCAAGCGAATACACTCCATCAGTCTCTCTTCTCCATACTCTTCCTGTCGGATACTCTCCATAGCCTCATTAACACCGTCTGTATAGCATACCAGCAGATCGCCGGCGTTTAAATTTATATCAGTTTGTTCATATGGTGTCATCGATTCAAGAGCACCTAAAAGCAATCCTCCATCACCAAGTTCTTCAAAGAGATCTGTATCTTTTCGCAGCAGCAGTGGAGGATTATGGCCTGCATTTACATATCTGAAAATGCTCTGTTTGTGAATATACTTACCCCAGAAAAAAGTGATGAATTTATCGCTGGGTGTATTTCTGAAAATGATGTTATTGATCCTTTCCGTGGCTTCTGCGAGTGTAATATCTACCGGCAACAGTACATGTAACATTGATTGCAGATTTGCCATGAGCAGTGCTGCCGGCACACCTTTACCGGTTACGTCAGCAATAGCAAAAATTGTATTATTATCGGGTGCAGTTGCCACATCGAAATAATCCCCGCCCACTGCGTGTGATGAGATGGTTTGAGCGGCAAGATCTATGCCCGGAATTTTTGGTACAGGATTGGGCAGTAAACCCTGCTGAATGGATTTAGCAATAGAGAGCTCCTCCTCCATCCTCTCTTTGTCGATCCGATCTTCAATAAAGAATGTTTTTTGAATAGATACAATGGCCAGATTACAAAGGGATTTAAGGAAATTAAAATCTGTTTCAGTAAATGGTTCTCCATTAACTCTCTCTCCAACTCCAATAACCGCCACTTTTTCATTTTGAATGGATATTCCAATCAGATGGGCAATTTCATTCTTTTTGAGTGTGGGGTGCCTTTCCAGACAATCCTCTTCAATAGGCAGAACATCTACCGGGCACTCCTCAAAAATTGAATCGATCTCGATCTTATTTGGTGAAGTTGTTAACCCGCTCGACACCAACAGTGAAAGCTTTTCCGGCGTTTTGTAAATAAGAAAAAAGGTGCGCACAAAGAGCTGCCCCAACAAAGCAAACTTAAAGATTTGAGTAATCTTATTTCGATCTGCGAGCAGATTAAACTCTTTTGAGAGATCAAAAAGTGTATTCAGCTCATGAATACGACGGTCCAGTTTCCGGTTGGTCGCTTTTAGTTCATCGAAAAGTTGCGAATTGGCTATGGCAACAGAAGAGATGATGCACAGGCTTTCCACAAACTCCAGCTCATGTTCTGTATAGGGCTTTCCGGTTGCCTTTTTATCAATAAACAAAAACCCGAGATGATGATTACTTGTCCTCAATGGAAAAAAGAGGGTGTTTTCCATGTTGTCAATCAATGGGGGAATCGAATCTGAATAATCCCGATAATAGAAGTGGGGATGTTTTTTTTGATTAGGATCCAATTCAAAACGCAGTGAATCTCCCTCACTGAACCTGGTAACGCCTCGTGCCTTTTGGAGTGTATAATTATCCCGGCGTCCGGGATTGTGCAGCAGAATGGCAGCTTTGGTTGTGAGAAGCTTACCCATCACAATTAAAAGAAGGTTGTTGAGAACAAAATCACTTTTTCTCGACTCAATCAACATGCGACTGGTTTCCAAAACGGTTTTTAATTCAAACCGGGTCTGCAACTCATCATTTGATGCGGATTGGCTCACAACAGTTATTCCCTTTTTTTTAACATTATAATTTCGTTCTCACTACCGGAGGTATCGTAGGTAACCTTATCCATTAATTTTTTCATCAGATATATTCCCATACCGCCTCTTCGCTTATTCTTGATCTGTTCGCTGATATCCGGCATTACGTATTTATCCTCATTGAAGCTTTCACCCTTATCCCTCAGGCGTACACTTAGCTTTTGGTCATCAAACTCAAGGTCGATTTTTACACTCTTGGATGCATCAAATTTATAGGCATGCTTAATAATATTGGTATAGGCTTCATCAACGGCAAGGCACAAATCGGCCACGGTTTGGGGTGAGAATCCTTCAGAAGTGGCATGCTCCGAGATAAATTCTCTTACCTTTGCCAGGTTCTTGGTGGAAGCAGCCACTGTGATCTGATATGTGGTTATGTTGTCCAAAATGAGCGTTTAAGCTTCGGATAAAAATTTATTTATGGCATCGCTCTCATCATCGAGAATGTCGTAAAGTGTTGGAAATCCAAGAAGGTCAAACACATTGTAAACTTTGTCATTCATATTGGTAAGTTTGATGTCACCTCCGCTGCTTCGCACGTCTTCAATATAGGCCATAAATACACCCAGTCCTGCACTTGCTATGTAATCGAGATCTTTGCAATTCACGATGATATTTGATTTCTGGCTGTCTATAAGCAACTTGAGTGAGTCTTCGAGCTGAGAAGCTGTATGGGCATCTAATTCGCCATACAGGTCCAGTACATCATATCCCGATGATGTGCGGTGGTTTATCTTAAAGGTATTCATCGCTCTGTAGCTTTTGTTAAATTGGTTGATATCAAATATAGAGGTTAGAAGGGCTAGAGCAAATATTGAATACGAAAAATGAAACGAGAGGTTTCAAAAAAGAAGGCATCACACGTATCCGATGTGATGCCCTGACTATTCATCAAGAGAGACGCTACTTGAGCGCAATTAATATTAGTAAAAATGATCGTAAATCCACAACATATTCTTAGAATATGTTTATATGGAACTAAAGAAGTAGAAAAAGGTAGATTTAATAGATTGACAAGTTGTCATGTATGAGTTATCTAATTGCGCATAAACTACAAAATAATCGTGAGTTACGATCAAATTTTGTGCTATTGTTCTGAAAGCTAATTGTGTTAACTTCCACACTTTATATTAATAGTAACAAGCCAAATAATATCATGAAGAAAATAATATTTATTATCACAGCAGCCTGTTTTCTGTTCCCATTAACCGAATCAGCGACGGCTCAATGGTCGATCGGAGCGAGTTATGAAGTAAGAAATGAAGATCCTACAAACGGATTTGGCCTCAGGGTTGAGCGCGGAATTCTGAATAGCGTACCCATTGTAGATTTTGACATGCGAGCCCACTTCAGCTTTTTTAATGAAACCAGCAGCGCAACAACCGGTGGTGTCACCTTCGACAGGGAGATCCAGGCCTATGATTTCGGACTGGCGTTAACAGCCGGCGTCAAAATAGCAATGATTAAGCCCTATGTTGGATTTGGCATAGGTTCAGAAACATTTGATTTTGATTCGGATGCCCCTAGCGAAAGTTTTAACGAAAGCAATTTCTACTGGAATGGATTTGGTGGTGCAGAACTTAGATTATTGCCATTATTAAATCCCTTTATTGAATACCGAATAACAAGGCTAACCGGAACCGATGAAATCTCTTTTGATAACGTAGGCCGGTTTGCAGTGGGTATTAATCTTCGATTTTAAAACGTGATTCTTACCTGAAATTAAAAAAGCTTCTGAATGTACTTTCAGAAGCTTTTTTATTTTAGAATGGTTTTTAAAAATCAACCAACCCTTGAAACCCATGAATCGGTCTCATACTCTTCGCTAAGTTTCTCTTTTAAATTATTGGCATGGTCAGAAGTTGCAAATCGCCCGATTCGCACACGATACCAAAGATCTCCGGTCTCTTCAGACCCGAATTCCCGTACATATGTATTTTCGAAACCCATCTCTTTCCATTGCTGAGCCCGGGCTTCAGCTTTATCCTTTGATCTCCAGGATTCGATCTGAAGGGTATAAGGGCCGTCGGCAACATATTCAATACGTGCTCGTGCTTCTTCTTCAGCAATTTCTGCAAGACGTGCCTGCTCGATGCTGTCCTGTCGCATCTCTGCCATTTGTTGTTCATATACGAGCTGAAGTGAATCCTGGACAGCCTGTTGCCTGGCTTGTTCCTGTTCTCTCAGCTCTTCATCACTGGGGCCGCACCCATGTAAAATTGAGATGGCCAGCATGATGGTTAAGATGTAAATAATTGAGGTTTTCATAAAGGGGATAGTTGATGTTAAATGTAACCCAAAGTCATATGCAGTGATAATATTTATAAGGAAAACATAAATGTTTCACACTTCTTTAACAACAATCTGAACATTTTCCTTTTTAAATAGCTTTATAGGATGAGAAAAAATGCTTAGTTTATATAGACTGAATTTAAATAAGCGTTAAAAAATTCTTTTTAAGCCCATATATAAGTGATTTAAATGCTTCTGGAAGTAAAAAATATTGAAAAATCATTTGAAAAAGATATCCCGGTAGTCCAGGGAGTAGCTTTTTCAGTAAGAGAAAATGAAATATTTGCTCTTTTAGGCCCGAGCGGGTGTGGTAAAACTACAACCCTGCGTGTCATTTCAGGCTTTGAAAAGCTGGATAGTGGTGAGGTTTTACTCGACAATAAAGTTTTATCATCTGTAGATACTCATGTTGCCCCACAAAAACGTGGTATTGGATTTGTTTTTCAGGACTATGCGCTTTTTCCCCACATGTCGGCACTTGATAATGTGGCATTTGGTCTCACAGATCTTCCCAAATTTAAACGAAAAGTTTTTGCCGAAGAGGTGCTCTGCAGAACAGGCATGGGTAATTTTAAAGATCGAAGTCCTGCCGAGCTGTCTGGCGGCCAGCAGCAGCGGGTAGCACTTGCCCGCGCCATTGCACCAGAACCGAAACTGGTTTTATTGGATGAGCCTTTCTCAAACCTGGATGCTATGCTGAGGGAAACCACCCGGAATGAGGTGCGTTCTATACTTAAAAAAGCCGGTATGAGTGCCGTGCTCGTAACTCACGATCAGGAAGAAGCGCTCTCGTTTGCCGACCGGATTGCGGTAATGAACAATGGGAAAATTGAACAGATTGGAACTCCGGAGGAGGTCTATTATAAACCCAAAACCAGGTTTGTAGCACAGTTTTTGGGTCGAACCAACCTTTTTGAGGCAGATGTTGATCACGCCGACTGTATTCACACCAACCTGGGCTGCCTGAAACTGAATTGCAGGGCACATGGTCAGATTACATGTTCCATCCGGCCCGAACACCTTACCATCGAAAAGCCGAATGGTTCGCTAAACGGTTCTAAAAAAGGAATTATCATAGCAAGAGAGTTCAAAGGCCACGACATCACCTATCATGTTGAGTGTGGCGGAGAGAGATACATCGTGCATACCGATAACAGGATCTTATTTGAACCCAACGACGAAGTAGTAGTAAAACCCCTCGAGCCCGCGGTTGTGCTGGATAACTTCAACTGATTCCATTCTGAAGGAAGCACGTTAAGTTGAATTAATCCCTCTTAATCCCCGGTAAGCTGCTTTCCGGCTCATCCACCCACCAATTTTTGTTTGCCTTTCGTTCTCGCGGGTATACCTCGTCGAGGGTATCAGCATCATAAAGGCGCCCGTTTTTCATCACGTACCGAACAGTGTTGGTGTTTCTGATATTATCAAGCGGATTCTCGTCTAGTATAATAAGATCAGCCAGCTTGCCGGCTTCGATGGATCCCAGATCGCCTGAAAGCCCGATCGCTTTGGCACCGTGAATGGTAGCCACTTTCAAAGCGTCATGCTCACTCAAATCGCCCGCCTGCATCGCCCAAAGCTCCCAATGATACCCAAGGCCCTGTAACTGGCCGTGACTCCCTACACCGGCTAATCCGCCCGCCTCAACGAGATCTTTCACAAACTGAGCATGCCGGTCAAAGATGTGCTCCTCAT
>SKRK01000103.1 GCA_007118525.1 Balneolaceae bacterium | reverse complement strand
TTGCACTGCTGAGGGTAAACCGTCAGGGAAGAAACATGTTTATCGCATTTGAGCTATAACGCTCAAATATGTTAATGGTTAAGATTAAGCCTCCCGTTCACACGACGGGGGGCTTTTTTATACAGGGGTTGCTTCTTCTTTAATGAAAAGGGCTGATCAATTTATGTTACGATGATAAATATGGCGTATATTTATAGTTTATTTGAAAGCTTTAAATTCTTAGTTACAGTATTATCAAAACAGACTTTTTGATTATAGGCAGTGGTTTAGCAGGCCTAAATGCTGCACTTGAGGCAGCAAAACATGGATCTGTTGTCTTGGTTACCAAATCAACACTCCATAGCAGTAGTAGTTATTGGGCACAGGGCGGAATAGCCGCAGTCTTAAATCATCCAGACACTTTCGAAAGCCATAGTAAGGATACCATTGAGGCAGGACGTGAATTTGGAAATCTGCAGGCAGTGGAAGTTTTAATTAGGGAGGGTGCTCAAGCCGTACAAGAACTGATTAAACTTGGTATGCCATTTGATAAAGAGAGAGGGGAATTTAGTTTGGGATTAGAGGGAGGCCATTCAGCAAGGCGCATTTACCGTGCGGGTGGCGCGGCAACCGGTAAAATGATGATTGATTTTTTGATATCACATGTTAGAAACAATCCCAAGATTACAGTAATGGAGAATACATTTGTATTCGATTTGGTTAGTGAAAATGGGTTATGCACCGGGGCAAATGTATACTATCATTTTGAACATACGTTTGACAAAATATCTAGCTCGGCTACTATACTCGCTACGGGGGGGTATTCCGGGTTGTTTGGGCGTTCTACTAACCCTCACACATCTACTGGTGATGGTCTATGGCTCTCTAATTCGATTGGTTGCACATTAAAAGACCTTGAATTCATACAGTTTCATCCAACTGCTTTTTATAATTCATCAGGGGAGGTGTTTTTAATTAGTGAAGCACTAAGAGGTGAGGGGGCCATACTTCGAAATTCAAAAGGGGAGCGGTTTATGGAAAAATTTACCCAGAAAGAACTGGCACCCCGGGATGTGGTTGCAAGAGAAATTTTCAGAGAAATCCGGAAACAGGATACAAATTTTGTGACCCTCGACCTGCGTCACCTCGATAACAATAAGTTTAAAAAACAGTTTCCAAACTTAATTAATCGTATTAAAAAGAGTGGATTAAATCCCGAAAAAGACCTGATCCCGGTAGCTCCTGCTGCACACTATTGCATTGGAGGAATTGAAACTGATATAGATGGTTTTACGGGTATTGAAGGACTCTATGCTTGTGGTGAAGTAGCAGCTACAGGTGTTCATGGAGCCAACCGGCTCGCAAGTAATTCACTGCTTGAATGTCTGGTATTTAGTAAGAGAGCTGTTATACATGCATCAGCTAAAAGTAATTTAAGAATAAAAAGCAGCTCTTCATCTGATAATAAATTTCTAAAAATCGATGAATCTGGTTCAGAGGTTTTTATAAAAATCAGGAATCAAATTGCCTCCCTCATGAATATCCATGCAGGAATTGAACGTAATGAGAAAGGCCTGAAATTTGCACTTGCTGAACTAAATGAAATGCAGAAGTTACTGGAAGATAAAACGCAGATTGAATACTATACCCTGCGAACTAAGGGTATACTGATGATTGCAAATCGAATTGTAAAAGCATCTATTCTTCGGGAAAAAAGTTTGGGTGTACACTACAGAAGCGACAGTGTATCTTTGTACGATGAGAAATTGGACTCGATCCGTTTTCAGGACGAAATTGTGCAGAAATACTGAAAAGATTACAACCCCGATTGAGAATTATATGTTTACGGATACACTTGTAGAAAGCGAGATCACGAATCTTATTCAAAGTGCTTTATTAGAAGATATCAGGGGTGGAGATGTCACAACTGAATCGCTTATTGGCCGGGAGTCAAAAGCGAGGGCTGTTTGGATTGCAAAACAAGATGGTGTTGTAGCGGGTTTGGAGATCGCAAAAAAAGTGTTTTGCCAATTAGATAATAATCTGGATTGGAACACCATATTTAAGGATGGTGATTGGGTAAAAAAAGGGAATGTTTTGGCAGAAATGAGTGGATTGTGCAGGGCTATACTGATGGGTGAAAGGGTTGCACTAAATTTTGCCCAGCGTATGTCTGGTATTGCAACAGAAACGGCAATGTTCGTTCAACAAATTGAAGGGCTTCCAGCAATAATTCTAGACACCCGAAAAACAGTGCCAGGGATGAGGGCACTAGATAAATACGCAGTCAAGGCAGGTGGCGGTCAGAATCATCGTATGGGTTTATACGATATGGTAATGATTAAAGACAATCATATTGTAACTGCAGGGGGGATTAAGAATGCTGTTAGCTTTGTAAAAGAGAAGCATCCTGAACATATTATTGAAGTTGAAATAACCAGCCTTGAAGAAGCAGATCAAGCTATTGCCGCCGGAGCTGATATCATAATGCTGGATAATATGCCCCCAGAAATAATGAAGGAAGTTGTTTTGCGGGTTGAAGGCCGAACCAAAACAGAAGCCTCAGGAAATATTTCACTCCATAATGTGCGAGAGGTTGCAGAAACAGGGGTGGATTATATTTCGGTGGGTGCCTTAACACATTCAGTTTCGGCATTCGATATTAGTCAAAAAATCAAAGAAATTATTTAAACGTTAATTGGATTTATGAACAGTTCAGAAAACAAGTTGTTAATAGCTGAAATTATTGAATTAAGAAGAAAAAAAAATGCAGTGATTTTAGCGCATAACTATCAGATTCCGGAGATTCAGGATCTGGCCGATTATGTGGGTGATTCCCTTGGCCTGTCTCGACAAGCTGCTCATACCGAGGCTGAGATCATTGTATTTTGTGGAGTTCATTTTATGGCCGAAACGGCATCTATCATTTCTCCAGAAAAGACGGTTCTTATTCCTGATGTAGACGCAGGATGTTCATTAGCTGACAGTATTACCGGTGACCAATTAAGATTATGGAAAGCTGAACATCCTGGAGCTGTGGTGGTTTCGTATGTAAATACTACTGCTGATGTGAAGGCAGAAAGCGACTACTGCTGCACCTCATCAAATGCAGTATCAGTTATAGAAACGATTTCTCCAGAAAAGGAAATCCTTTTTCTCCCCGATCAGTTTCTTGGTGCCTATGTTGAAATGATTACAGGTCGTGAGCTTAATATCTGGAAAGGAGCTTGTCATGTTCATGAAAAGATTGGAGAACTCAATCTTGCCGAAAAACAAAAAGAATACCCAGATGCTGAATTTTTGATCCATCCCGAGTGTGGTTGTTCCACATCCTGCATGATGAAATCGGCTATGTACTTCGATTGTAAAGATGGTAGTGTATACTCAACAAAAGGAATGCTTGACAGAGCACAGGAGTCGGATGCGGGGGAGTTTGTTGTGGCCACAGAGACCGGGATTTTACACCGGCTGCAAAAAGATAACCCGGGAAAGAAGTTTTATCCGGCTAATGAAGAGTCTGTCTGCGATTATATGAAAATGATTACACTTGAAAATCTTCATGATGCACTTAGATACAATCAGTACGAAGTGAAAGTGCCCGAATCGGTTGCAAAAAAGGCTTTTGTGCCTATTGAGCGAATGTTAAAGATCTCCTGATAACAGATGATATGGTGATACTAGGAATCGAATCTTCTTGTGACGAAACGGCGGCCTCAATCTACGTAGAGGGTAAAATATTATCTAATATCATAGCCTCTCAGTCCATTCACGAACAGTTTGGCGGAGTGGTACCGGAACTCGCCTCGCGTGCTCACCACAAAACCATATGGAAAACAGTTAGCCAGGCGTTTGAAGAGGCAGGGGTGAAACCTG
>SKRK01000061.1 GCA_007118525.1 Balneolaceae bacterium | reverse complement strand
TTTGGTTGCCTGGAGTGAAGCAGAGTTTTTTAACGTGATGAGAGAGGGTATTACTCCGGATGGGCGTCAGTTAGAGGCTGAATATATGCCTTATCAAATCTTTGGCTATATGACCGATCAGGAGTTGCACGCACTCTTTGCTTATTTAAAGACGATCCCAACCTATCCAACAGGAATAAGGGAGTAATAAAAAACGGATGTGCAGCTGCTACATAAAAAAAGCCATCCCGGGTTAACAGGATGGCTTCTGATATTTGAAATAATCTGATATGACCTACAATATGTCTTTCAGCGCAGCACCAATTTCGGCGGGGCTTTCAACGACGGTTACACCGGCCGCTTTCAGGGCATCCTTTTTATCTGAAGCAGTACCTTTACCGCCTGAGATGATGGCACCTGCATGACCCATTCGGCGTCCGGGAGGAGCTGTACTTCCGGCAATGAATGCCACTACGGGTTTTGATACATGTTCTTTAATATAGGCTGCCGCATCTTCTTCAGCAGAACCGCCAATTTCACCAATCAGTACAATCGCGTTGGTGTCGGGGTCATCCTGGAAAAGTTTAACCGCTTCTGTATGATTGGTGCCGATAACCGGGTCACCGCCAATTCCAATCGCTGTGCTTTGGCCAAGACCGACCTTGGTGAGCTGATCAACAGCTTCATAGGTAAGTGTTCCGGACCTTGATATCAACCCTACATTTCCGGGTGAAAAAATCATAGCCGGCATAATTCCAACTTTGGCTTCGCCCGGTGTAATCACTCCCGGACAGTTCGGGCCTATCAGCGTTGCGCCATGGTTTTTGCAAACCTGCTTGGCCTTTATCATATCCTGAACGGGAATTCCTTCTGTGATACAGATGATTACGCCAATCCCTGAAATTGCGGCCTCCATTATCGCGTCGGCTGCAAAGGGCGGGGGTACAAAAATTATGGAGGTGTTTGCTCCTTCATTCTCAATGGCATCGGCTACGGTATTGAACACAGGTCGATCCAGATGAGTTTGCCCGCCTTTTCCGGGTGTAACTCCACCGATTACTGTGGTTCCGTAATCGATCATTTGTCCCGCATGGAAGGTGCCTTCACTTCCCGTAAAACCTTGAACAACCAGGCGGGTATCTTTGCCTACTAATACACTCATGAAACAGGTTAATTATATTATTATTCCGATTTAAAAATTATGAAAGGAATATACCATCATTGCTTTCAAGCCACAAGGTTCAAGTTGAGGGCTTTGTGCTCAAATTGAAAACATTGAGCCCGGCTTAGGCAATGTAGTGTAAATTCAAGGTCGATTTGGTAAAACCCGGGAAAACTGGAATATATTTATTGGTCACCGTTTGTCATTCCGAAAGAGCTTTTTCGAAACAATCAGTCATAATCTCCTCAACAATTTCAGAATCCATTTGCTGCAATGGAGCTCCTTCCGGGTAGAGGTTCATAACTTTTTTTTGAATACAAATGCAGTAGCTGTTAACCTGTTTCTCATTAAGTCCGCTCTCTGTCCGGGTCGATTCACCGTCGCCTTTACAAGCTGTGATAAAAGCAGAGATTTCGTTATCACTCCATTCGGGTGATTGTTGGTTCAAAAGAAAAAAAGTAATGGTTACAACTATAATAAAGGTAGTTCCTATGACCGCAGTTAATTTCATTACTGAATAGAGTTGAAAATTATTTGATGCCGAACAGCGTTATTTTTTCAGATACATCAAAATAAAAAATTGATTAGAAGTATCTTTTGAGATCATCCTGGAAGGATAATAGCGTAAACATCCTGATACGGCAAATTGAATTCGAAGAGGACCGGTTTTTCGCCTTTTTAAATTGGTGAGGGCTCCACTTTTTACTATCATTTTAATCTATGATTACAGACGACAAAAAAGAGGAGATCAAACAGACCGCCGATATAGTGGAGGTTGTGGGAGATTATGTGAAGCTCAAAAAATCCGGCAGCGGGTTTGTTGGACTGTGTCCGTTTCACAATGAGAAAACTCCCTCTTTTCACGTCACACCCAACCTGGGTATCTATAAGTGTTTCGGTTGTGGAGAAAGCGGGGATGTTTTCAGTTTTGTAATGGCGATGGAAGGGATCAGTTTTCCGGAATCATTGCGCTCGCTGGCCGACCGATACGGAATTGATATCCCCGATGAACATGTTGAAGGAGAAGATGAAAATACGCGCAAGCGTGAAGGGATCTATCATGCACTTAAATTTGCAGGACTCTTTTTTCACCGGCAGCTTATGGAGTCGGAAGAGGCGCTTAAAGCCCGTACCTACCTGGATAATCGCGGGTACGATAAAAAAATTATAAAAACATTTGGCCTGGGTTATGCACCAGGTGATTCTGAGTTGCTTAAATCCTCACAAAAAGAGGGGATACCGGAAGAGTACCTGGCAGAAGCCGACCTGGTGAAGGTGAGCCAGCGGGAAGATGGTTTTTACGATACATTTCGAAACCGGCTGATGTTTCCGATTTTCAATCCCTCCGGGAAAGTGATCGCTTTTGCCGGCCGTATTCTGGATGAGGGAAAAAAAACGGCCAAATATATCAATTCGGCACAAACCCCGGTCTACAACAAAAGTGAGGTGGTGTATGGCGTAAACTTTGCGAAAAATGAGATTCGCAAGGAGGGAGAAGTTATCCTGGTAGAGGGATATACGGATGTGATAACCATGTACCAGCACGGTATTAAGAATGTAGTGGCATCCAGCGGTACTTCACTCACTTCAGGACAGATCAAAATTTTACAGCGCTATGGCAACCGGATCGTGATGATCTATGACGCCGACAGTGCCGGGCAAAAAGCGATGGAGCGGGGAATGAACATCGCCCTGGAACAGGGAATGGAAGTGTTTTTAATGGAACTGCCGGATGGAGAAGATCCCGATTCTTTTGTGAAACAGTTTGGAAGGGACTCCTTCATTGAATTCAAGCGAAAACACGCAGAAGATTTTGTAACATTTTCTATACTTAAGGCGGAGAAGGAGGGCCGAATGGATCGGCCGGGCGATCGCACCTCAACAATCCGAGGTGTTCTGGAAAGCATTTCGCTGATACCTGAAGAGCTGGACCGGCAGGTGTATGTTCAGCACCTTCATCAAAAGACTCAAAAGTACAGAAAAGGGAGCGACAGGGAACTGTTTCAGCAGCTGGATAAGATTCTGGCTGAAAAAAAGACCCGCCGATCATATAGCCAACAGGCCAGGGCGGTTACACCTCCGCATGAAAGAGGGGAGGCTGAAATGCCCGGAGTGAGCCGGCAGTCCAAGCCCGAGATCAGGTCGGTTAAGCGCCCTCAGTATGAAATGGAAGTGATCCGGCTGATGCTTGTTTATGGAGAAAATATGATCCGGTTTATCGGCCACAATGTAGGCGACGATCATTTCGAAGATTCCGATTTGAAAGCGTTTTATCTCGATATCATTCAGCGTCATCTCGACCAAAAAGAGATTTCAGTTGATCACTATACAAACCGCGAACAGCCGTATCCATCGCTGGTAGGCGATATTATGCTGGAGCGATATTCAGTAAGTGACAAACACGCCTTAAAAACAGGCACGGAATTTAAGCGCGATAAAAACCCTTATAAAACCGCAAAGTCAACCATGAAACCTCTGAGGCACTACTATTTTGAGAGAAAGCGCAGAGATATTTCAGGAAAAATTAAAGTGGCTGAGGGCGATGAGAAAATGAAGATGATGAAAATGCTGACCAAGATTCAAAAAGAGAGCAGCAGAATTCAAAAAACATCAGCTGATGAACTCTTTGACGATCCGGATTTTTTGAAAAAGGGACCAAGTACCGGCAGCGGTATTTTTGAATATAAAATGAAAGGGGAGAAGTGAATACAGAT
>SKRK01000022.1 GCA_007118525.1 Balneolaceae bacterium | reverse complement strand
TCAGCAGCGTCGATACCTTCATCGGCACGCATTAAACCAGCTTGAAATACAGATGCTACAGGACCCCTAGTTTGAGCACATAATTCCTGAGCAGCCGGAATCCCTCCGTCTTGCAGTGCTTGTTGAACTTCAAGGATAAACTTACGAGTGTTGATGTCGGCCAGGTTGAGTGTGATGATGCGCTCCAGAAAGATAGCCAAACCTAAAATCAAGGCTATCAGTACAGGCCACATGAACTCACCACCTTCGTTAAATTTTTCTACGATTACATTAAAAAAGCCAGCATCAGCCCCAGCTTGAAGAAAAAAGAGAGCTAAAGATGAAGTCATACGATTACTCCGCGTTATGTTTTGGTTATGAGCTTAAAATTGAAGCAAAATGATAGATCATTTGTAGTTAAATGTCAAAAAACTAAAATTCATTTTATCGACACTTAATATGTAATGATCTGATTAAGCTAAATTTTCAAATTGTTATGAGGGAATATATTAGAACGAACAACTAACTGCCAAATTGAATCTCTGATTTTTTGAATTATTCAGTTAAAGTATTTAAAACAAGCAAATCACCCCCTTTATTGCCTCTCCTTGAAATTATTTTAACAAATAGATGCTGAAAATAGGGGCATATAATTGAAATTACACCGAATAAAAACTGATTTCCTTAATTTTTTAACCCGGCCGAACGCGTAGATATCGTTCCAATCCTCGATCCAGAAACTTTTCAAAGTCTGCAGCGCGAGAAAAACCGATCAGTTGATCGAGCACATTCCCTGTGTGCGGGTCTACAATTACGTAAGTGGGCAGAGCTACGGTTCCGGTCAGCTCAAATTGAAATCGCTGGTTCTCAGGGCCCTTAGCACCCCCGTCGGTGTAGAGCTTCACCCTCTCCATTTGGCTGAAGCGCTGTTCGATATTTTGAAGCGGAAACACGGTCGACTCCATAGCCCGGCAGTTGGTGCAGGTGTATCCGGTAAAGTCGACAAATACCGGTCGGTCTTCCGCAATGGCACGATCAATGGAAATATCGTAATCATCAGACCATACGCTCTCCTCAGCGACGCCACCCATGGAGTTGATTGATCTGACCACACTTACATCGGTAGCCTGCCGTGCGGGAAGCCAGGCGTCCCATATACCGAGCGAAGCACCGAGTAGTCCGGGGAGTAAATAAAAACTGAACAGTATAAATGGCATTGCAACCATGAGCCTGCCGGTTGTGATAGATTTCGGTTTCTCTTCTCCATGCAGGGCATAAACTCCGAGTATATATAATCCTGCAAGGAAAAAGAAGGTCATCCACGCTGCAATACCCAATGGTCTTGTAATAATACCCCACTGCCAGATAATATCGGAATTGGAAAGGAATTTAACAGCTGCGGCAAGTATCACAAACCCAAGAATTACCTTCACCACGTTCATCCATGCGCCACTCTTGGGTAATGCTTCCAAATACCCGGGGAACATTGCAAACAGTACAAACGGGCTGGCAAATGCCGTTGAAAAACCCAGCATACCAATGATGGGATAGAACCACTCCCCTCCCGTGGTAGCAGCCAGTATAGCCCCAACGAACGGTGCCGTACAGGAGAAAGAGACCGCACTAATCGTAAAGCCCATAAAAAGCGTGCCGATAAAACCACTGCTCTCGTTACTCTTCTTATTTAACCAGTTTGTAAGCTGATAGGGCAGCCTCAGCTCAAACATTCCAAGCAGACTTACTCCAAATAGAACAAACATCAGGCCTATCACCAGGTTCACCCACGGATTGGAAGCGAATTGGCTCACCCCGCTCACCCCTAAAATGAGAGCGAGCAGCGCCCCTAATGCCGTAAAGATAAAAACGATGGATAGTCCGAAAATTGCAGCCTGCCCCCAACCGGTTCTCTTATTTTGGCCGCTCTGGTTTGAGAAGTAAGAGACCGTAAGCGGTATCAGCGGAAATACACAGGGGGTTAGCAGCGCAGCAAGACCGGCTGTGATTGCCAGCCATAAATAGGCCCATACATTATCTGAGGGAACTCCTGCGTCACTTGTGAGTTCAAAAACCTCGTCCTGCTGATCAATGGCGGCTTCTGAAAAATCTGTGTATGGATCATCAGCAATTCCAGCCAGAAAAATCTCCGTTTCAATCTGTTTGGTTTTGGGCGGCAGGCACGAAACATCATCACAAACCTGATAGAGCACGTCCAGAACTATTCGCTGTTCTCCTTCCAGATCCGGACGAAAAGCCACAGGAATGGTAAAATCGGCCCGGTTAGAATGCCATCCCAGTTCAGTATTAAAATTGGGATCGAAGGCAAGAATGGCTTTGCTCTCTTTCACTTGACCGGCCACGGTCATTGAACTGCTGCCTGAAGAGAATGTGGTGGGATAAGGCCCTGCGTCAGGGTCATTTAAAACTGAGTAGAGATGCCACTCACCCTCTATTGTGGCTTCGACAGAAACATTAAAGACCGCCCCTGCTTCAACACGCTCAGGAGAGTGAATGATTTTGTAATCGACCGGATCAAGAAGTTGACCATATACAAAAAATGGGGATAACGCCCAGAAGGCGATCCCCATAATGATTCCAATTTTATTCATTGTAAATGAATTGAAAAGATTTTGAACGGTTGATATCTCACGTGAGCGAGCTAGTCTTCTTTAACTACCCAAACCTTCACTTTAGGCTTGAGATCGCCTAACAAATCAATGGTAGCCGTGTACTCACCGAGCGATTTAATTTCCTGGTCGAGAGAAATTTTCCTTCTGTCGATGATGATACCACGCTCTTCAAGGGCTTCAGCTATTTGAATATTAGTAACTGTTCCGTGAATTTTGTCGTCTTCGCCAACAGTTGCCGGTATGGTAACGGATGTTGCCTCGAGCGTTTCTGCCAACTCTTTTGCAGCCTCAACTGAAAGTTCGGCACGCAGAGCGGCTTCTCTTTTCAAATGTTCAAACTGACGAATGGCACCCGGTGTAGCGAGTTCTGCTTTCCCTTTTGGGATGAGGTAGTTACGGCCAAAACCCGGTTTAACATCAACCAATTCGCCGGCAGTACCTAATTTTTCTACGTCTTCTTTTAAAATGAGCTTCATAATTTGATTGGTGTCTTATCTCAGGTTTTCAATTACATATGGAATCATAGCCATAAAGCGGGCTCTTTTAACTGCTGTAGAGAGCTGACGCTGATGTCGGGCACTTGTTCCGGTTACGCGCCGGGGAAGAATTTTACCCTGGTCATTTACAAAACGCTCTAATATATCCGTTTGTTTGTAATCGATATATTCTACGCCGGCTTTGGAGAACTTACAATCTTTACTTTTAAGATTTCCTTTTTTCGGATGTGATGGATTATTAATCATTGTTCAGTTTCCTCGCTTAATTATCGTCTTCATTTTCTGTTTCGGCATCTGCATCGTCAAAAATCACAGGCAGATCTCCTTTCTTTCTAAGCTCATAATAACGCTGCATTTTAGCGTCATATTTAAGAGTGAGATATCTCATGATATCATCATTGATTCTCATATTACGCTCTACAACTGCAATAGCGGGTGCAGGTGCATTGAAGTACATATTTACGTAGAAACCTGTACTCTTTTTGTCGATGTCGTAGGCCAGTTTTTTAACGCCCCACTCATCTACTTCGACGATCTCGCCGTCGTTGTCTTCGATTAGCTTGTTGACGAAACTTACAAGCTCTGAGAACCGCTCCTCTTCGAGAACGGGATTCAGAATGTAAGTCATCTCATAAAAATCTTTCTTCATTGTATTCTTATTCCTTTGGTTGATTTCCATAATTGGAAACAGTCATCGTACCGTGCGTCGATAACAGAGCCTTCAAAGATAATGAAAGGCAGGATGAGTCGCAATGAAATGAGAATAACTTTCG
>SKRK01000024.1 GCA_007118525.1 Balneolaceae bacterium | reverse complement strand
TACATTTACATCTCCAAACCGAATGGATCTTTTTTGAGTTATATCATCAAAACCTTATCGACTTGGAAAAAGTTTCTACCCTGCTTATGAAGGAGGGGACTTTTCTAATCACCCGATGCTATATCGCTGACATGGCACTAGGAATAGATTTGATTTTGAAAGAGCCATAGAAAAAGAACCCTTCTCATTAGCGAGAAGGGTATAACTTGGATTACAGTAGAAGCAGTATGATAATGATGAGAAGTGCTG
This sequence comes from Balneolaceae bacterium, assembly GCA_007118525.1. Lineage (GTDB taxonomy): Bacteria > Bacteroidota > Rhodothermia > Balneolales > Balneolaceae > Rhodohalobacter. Next base: position 13,417 of record SKRK01000024.1, on the reverse strand, counting down.
TGGTCAAACTGATGGTGAGGGTTCGGTTTGCCTGTTCCATCATTTGTTGAGAATAATCCGAAAAGTCATCCAGATCCTCATCAACAATTTCATCGAAACCGTCAAGACCGTTCAATTCACTTTTTTTATCCTGAATATCATTTTTAAAGGTTTCCAGCGCGGCAAGATCCTCCTCCGAAAGGTTAGCCCGGTCTTCTATCCGATCTATTGCTGAGAGCATTTTATCAAATGATTCATTCAGAATATGACGCTTTTTTGTTGTGTTATCTGTGCTTTTTACTTCCTGGACAGTTTCACTAAAATGCTGTTTAAAGGTTTCGGTAAGGCTGTGCTGTTGTGCATTGGCAACCGTCTGAAAAGCCATTAAAAGTGCTGCAGTATAAATTATAAACCTAGCTGTTTTCATAGATATCCTGTTTTGTTAATTGGTTGAATTGGTTGTTCGGCAACCAAATATGTGTCTTTAAGTAACAGAAATCTTTGCAGCATGTCTATTTTTTAGAAAATATTTGAGTTCAATCTTTTCAGCCAAGCACTCTATTTGGTATTATTGGGGTATAAAGAAAAACAGCCTGCGTATAAAAATCATGAGTGAAACAGCTACAAGTACTGAAAAATCATCGAAACCTCTATGGTATAACAGAACAGTAGATGATGCATTAGATGAGCTATCTGTAGATGAAAACGGTTTAAGTTCAGAAGAGGCATCTCAGCGCCTTGAAAAATATGGGAGCAATAAATTGCCCGAGGGTAAGTCGCAATCTGCATTAATGCGCTTCCTGTTGCAGTTTCACAATGTACTGATTTACGTTTTAATGGTTGCCGCCGTGATAACCGCCCTGCTCGATCACTGGATTGACACATGGGTTATTATCGCTGTGATTCTTATTAATGCCATCATCGGTTTTGTACAGGAAGGGAAAGCCGAAAAGGCACTCGAGGGCATCCGGAAAATGCTTTCACTGCACGCCACCGTGTTGAGGGGTGGAGAACGCAAAGATATTGATGCTGAAGAACTTGTGCCGGGTGATGTGGTATTACTGGAATCGGGTGACAAAGTACCTGCAGATCTTAGACTGATTTCGATTCGAAATTTGCGAATAGAGGAATCGGCACTGACAGGAGAATCAGTTGCTGTTGAGAAAACAACAGATTCAGTTGAAGAGGGATCGGTACCGGGTGACCAAACCTGTATGGCGTTTTCAGGTACATCGGTGGTGTATGGACGGGCTCGGGGCCTGGTTGTGGAAACCGGCGCAAATACCGAGTTGGGAAAAATAAACCGGATGATGACCGATGTTGAGGAGATCACTACTCCCCTATTAAAGCAGATCGATCAGTTTGGGAAGGCCCTGTCGCTGGTGATTGTTTCAGCCACCGCACTTTTCTTCGCCTTTGGTTATTTCTTTCGAGACTATACCGTGGATGAACTTTTTATGGCAGTGATCAGTCTCGCAGTTGCGGCCATTCCGGAAGGCTTGCCCGCAATTATGACCATAACCCTGGCCGTTGGCGTTCAGGCTATGGCGGGCCGAAACGCAATTATCAGAAGGCTGCCATCGGTAGAGACACTCGGTTCTGTATCGGTAATCTGTTCCGATAAAACCGGTACTCTTACCAAAAATGAGATGACCGTAACCTCCTTTACCACATCAGAAGGGATTTATACCGTTAAAGGTACCGGGTACAACCCGGAGGGCGAAATTCTGCTAGATGATGAAACTGTGGAGATAAAAAGTCATAATGTAGCAGAGAGAATGATACAGACCATCAGGTTGTGTAATGATGCTGAACTTCGTGAAAAGGAGGATGGCTGGACAATAGATGGCGACCCCACGGAAGGCGCCCTGATTACGTTGGCACACAAAGCCGGATTCGGAGATTTCAAGCCGGAGAGAGTGGATCATGTGCCGTTTGAATCGGATCATAAATACATGGCAACCCTGAACGATCTGGATGATGGGCGGTATATCTTTATGAAAGGGGCTCCTGAGAGGCTGATGGAGGCTTGTGAAAAGGAACTTGCCAAGGATGGGGTACAGCAGCTTCAAAAGGATTTTTGGAATAAGGAGATTGACCGCCAGGCCAATGAAGGCAGGCGGGTAATTGGAGCAGCTTTCAAAAAGATCGAGAACGGGATGAATGAAATCGATCACGATGATGTGCAATCAGAAATGATATTTTTGGGTGTTCTGGGGATGATTGACCCTCCAAGGCCTGAAGCTATTGAATCGATTAAGAAGTGTAAAGAGGCTGGTATACAGGTTAAGATGATCACGGGAGATCATGTGGTAACAGCACGCGCCATTGGAAAAGAATTGGGAATCGGCGATGGAGTAAAAGCGATCAGTGGTCAGGAGTTGGAGCAAAAGAGTGATGAGGAGCTGAAAGAGATCGCTCTGGAATATGACGTATTTGCTCGCACGAGCCCGGAACACAAGCTGAGGCTGGTAAAAGCGCTTCAGGCACGCGGAAAAATTTGTGCCATGACCGGCGACGGTGTAAATGATGCCCCGGCGCTGAAACGGGCTGATGTGGGAATCGCAATGGGCATCAAAGGTACCGAAGTTACTAAAGATGCCTCAGAAATGGTGCTGGCTGACGACAACTTCGCCTCTATAGCAAGTGCCGTTGAGGAGGGCCGGACCATCTACGATAACCTGAGAAAAGCGATTCTTTTCATTCTGCCAACCAACGGAGCGGAATCTTTTGTAATCATGGCTGCCGTAATCATGGGTATCGCAATGCCCATTACGCCGGTTCAGATTCTTTGGGTAAATATGGTTACTGCGGTTACTCTGGCGCTTGCCCTTTCGTTTGAGCCGACTGAAAGCGGCGTGATGAAACGGCCGCCACGCGACACGGATGCTGCAATTCTGGGTGGATATTTTCTGTGGAGGGTCGCATTTGTATCGCTGCTGATAGGCGGCCTCACCCTCTCACTCTACTATTGGCTGAAGGGTAACGGATATGAGATTGATGAATCCCGAACCATAGCCGTTAATACGCTTGTAGCCGGACAGCTATTTTATCTCTTCAACTGTCGAAAAATGCATGAACCTTCTTTGGGGAAAGGATTTTTCAATAACAAGTATGCGTTCTATGCTGTGGGCATTCTGATTGTATTACAGCTAGTATTCACCTATGCGCCATTTATGAATGAATGGTTTGCAACGTCTCCACACAAAGCCTTGTATTGGGCTTATCCGGCTACCGGTGGGTTTGTGGTGTTTTTACTGGTTGAACTTGAGAAATATGTGCTAGGTCAGAGTAAACAGAGGAAACTTAAAGAGAAGTCGCAGGCTTAGGAGTGATCCGGACCGGATTTTGGTTCAATTACTAAATCAGAAGTTATAAAATTGAAAATATGTCCGATTACGAACTAAAGGAAATGTCATTGGAAAAGATCTCATCCCTTGTAAAAAATAGAGATCCTGATCAGACTGAGTTTCGCCAGGCAGTGCATGAAGTAATGGAACATGTGATACCTTTCGTTAAAGATCACAAAAGGTATCAACGATCCGGATTGCTTGAGCGACTCGTTGAACCTGAGCGCATGGTGATGTTCAGGGTGCCTTGGGAAGATGATGAGGGAAATTACCGTGTAAACCGCGGCTTCAGGGTCCAATTTAACAGTGCACTGGGTCCGTACAAGGGAGGGCTAAGGTTTCATCCATCCGTAAATCTGAGCATTATCAAATTTCTCGCTTTTGAACAGACGTTTAAAAACAGCCTTACCGGACTGCCGCTGGGCGGGGGTAAGGGTGGATCGGATTTCAATCCGCGCGGAAAATCGGATGCCGAGATTATGCGGTTTTGCCAGAGTTTCATGAATGAGCTATTCCGGTATGTTTCGAGCGATACCGATGTGCCTGCCGGCGATATTGGTGTGGGTGAGCGTGAGGTTGGCTATCTGTTTGGTCAATATAAGCGGCTTACTGCAGAATTTACCGGAGTACTGACGGGAAAAGGCCTCGCTTATGGAGGGAGCAAGGTGCGCATGCAGGCCACGGGTTTCGGGCTGCTTTACTTTTTGAGAGAGATGATGAAGCAGAAAGAAGAATCGCTTGAAGGAAAGAGAGTGATCATCTCCGGTTCCGGAAATGTAGCTCAGTTTGCCTGTCAGAAAGCGATTAACCTGGGTGCAAATGTGATATCAATGTCCGATTCGGATGGATACATTGTGGATGAAAATGGAATTACCGAAAAGAAACTGAAGTGGATTAAAGAGCTGAAAAATGATCGAAACGGGAGAATCAGTGAATACGCCAAAGAGTTTGGTTGTGAGTTCAGTGAAGGCAAGCCGTGGGGCATAACGTGCGATGTTGCCCTTCCCTGTGCCACGCAGAATGAAATTGAAGAAGACGATGCCGGGGAATTAGTGAAAAACGGGGTTTCGTATGTAGCTGAAGGAGCAAATATGCCGTGTACGGATGCAGCTGTAAAGGCGTTTTATGAAGCCGGTGTGGTATATGCCCCCGGTAAAGCATCCAATGCAGGAGGTGTGGCTGTATCGGGGCTTGAGATGACCCAAAACGCAAAACGTCTCTCCTGGAGTTATGACGATGTGGATGAAAAACTGGTGGAGATTATGCAGACTATTCATAAAAAGTGCACCGACCATGGTATGGAAGATGGGCGAATCAACTATATGAAAGGGGCCAATATTGCAGGGTTTATCAAGGTGGCTGATGCAATGATTGCTCAGGGGCATGTATGACTCTCCCCCGGTTCCCTGTTCTGCCGCAAAAAACACGCTGCTAAGAAGAAGATCACCAGCAAAACTTTGTGGGCTTGCCAGAACCATCATACTGTCATCAATAGAAATCACCCAAGCGCAAATATCGTTACTGCAGCCAGGATAATTATCGAAATAACAATTACGGTTCTTCTGATATAGATGTGTAGCATGCTTTTTCTCCTATTCTAAACGATATTAAATCTTTCTGAGTGAACCCGGTGTACAGGAATACCCCATTCTCTAAGTGTGGGTTCAGCTACATCCATCATGGGTGGCGGTCCGCAAATGAAAAACTCACAGTTGGAATAATCATCGGGCAAGTTACGCTTCATAATCTCTTCAGTGATAAACCCGGTTTCCCCATCCCAGTCATCCGGCGCTTCCTCAAAGACGTGAATAAGGTTTAAGTTTACTTCATTGGATAGTTTTTTCAGCTCCTCATAAAAAGGAGTCAGTTCTTTTGAAGGTGTGCCATAAATAAGGGTTGTTTCTCTTTGATCACCATTACTTTTTAAATCATTGAGAACGCTCATTGTCGGTGTAATTCCAATCCCTCCAATGATAAAGACATTATGGGTCGAAGAGCTTGAATCCAGTGTAAAGTTGCCATACGGGCCCTCTATAAACGCTGTAGCACCCGATTCAAGACTATCTAACTGAGAAGTGAAGTCGCCGAGTTCCTTTATCGTTAAGCGGATCTTTTTCTGGCCGGGTGCTGAGGAAATGGTAAACGGATGCTGCTGCAGGCTGAAGGGTGAATCACCCAGGGTAATCCAGATAAACTGGCCTGCTTTAAATTTGATCCCGTCGTGACCAACAGGCTCCAGCCAAATGGACCAAATATCTTCAGTCTCTTGATGAACAGAGGATATTTGCCACGGGTTTTTCTTCATCTGCATGGGTCGCCAAACCCGGTTATGTAGTAACATGCTTATTGCACCTATTGATAGAGAAACCCAAACAACCTGCTGCCATAGCTCAGACACGTAAAAGCTGACCTGCATAATGTGAACGGTTCCAATAAACATAACCAAAAATGCAAGGATACCATGTGTAGCACGCCACCACTCGTAGATAATCCCGAATTTTTCCCGCCAGTGTGTTGTGGCAATGAGGGCAGTAATGGCAATAATTACTGTGGAGAGAGCAATAGCCCGCGGCAGGTTTACGGCGGGGTTGAGAAACTTGAGAAATTCTGAATCGGCTACTAACAGGATGATGAAATGCCCCATGATGAAGAGCCATGCGATATACCCGGCTTGTCCATGAAACTGCAGGAGTTCATCCAGCCCGAAGGGAGCGCCAATTTTACTATATCGGGCAGTAAGAACAAATTGAAGTCCCATCATGGCCAGCCCTACGAAACCGAGTCCCACTCCAAACTCAACCCAAAAGCCACGGCTCTCCTCTTCGTGGCCAATCAGGGCCAGGCTTAATGGGGCTATGACCAATACTAAAAACAGTGTGAGCCATTTAAGAGCATTCTTGATGAAGGCAAATTTTGTGCGCATTCAATTCCCCGGCAATTTTAGAAAATGAAATCTTTATTATGTCCAAATTAACAGAAGTGCGGGATTATTGGAAATGAAAACATCTTATTTATTAATATCAGGGTATTTTCATGCCGTGATGCTGTTGTTACCGACCCAAAAAAGAGAAGGAGTTATCTTACCAGGCTGAAAAAACCTACATCACGAAGAAGAGTTCTGAATGGCAGTTTGCACCTCTTCCGGCGGGCGGATTGGACGTCCATTGGTCATAAATACAGCAGTAACCTTCCCCTCAAGGGTGAGTTCATTTTCAGGTAGTTTGTAAATATCCTGGAAAAAAACAAACCGAACAAACCCCTCTTGCTCAGCTCTCATTCTCACCACAAAGCGGTCGTCTCCCATTAAGGGGCGTTTATAGACCAATTCAACCTTGTGAACTACCGCATCTGTTCCGTTCTCATGAAGTTTATTAAAGTTCAGACCGATATGTTTCAAATACTCGTGCCGCGCATGCTCCAGGTAGTTTTGATACACGGAATTGTTTACAACTCCCTGGGTATCCAGTTCATAATCGCGAACCGTAAATTCGAGTTCATATTCATAATTTTTCATTGCGCTCTTATTTAGTGTTAAAGCTCTTGGTCACCCATCGCCCCGGTTCAATCTTGATTTTAATTTAACATTGACCGGAACCGGCCAGGCGTGAATGGGCCTGTGACTGTGTCAAAACTCAAGGTTATGGCAAAAGACGTCAGATTTCTCTTACCCAAATGTTTCGAAAGCTTACGTAATCACCATGATCCTGCAAACCGATGGGGAGCTTTCGCGAGTGTTGCTCATAGTGTGAGAGGCCGATATAAACCGTTGGCCCCTGCAGTTTCTGCCGGTGGTGAATCAGTACTCCGTTGTGCAGAACGGTAACATAAGCCGCTTTGATCAGCTTTCCATCATCGTCGAAATAGGGTGCTTCAAAAAAGATATCATAGCTCTGCCATTCTCCCGGAGGACGGCTGGCGTTCACCATGGGCGCTTTCTGTTTATATATGGCCCCGGCCTGTCCATTGGAATAGGTTGGATTCTGCCATGAGTCGAGCACCTGTATTTCATAGAGACCCATCAGAAAAACACCGCTGTTACCTCTTCCCTGTCCGTCACCAACGATCTCAGCCGGCGCTCTCCACTCAATATGAAGGTGCATGTCGCCAAAGCCCTGCTTCGTTTTAATGTTCCCGGAACCGGGCACAACCGTCATAATCCCATCTTCAACCTTCCAGGGTGCTGAATCATATTCGCGCTGCAAAGCTTCAAGGTAATCGGGTACCCCATCCATGCTGGGAAAGTAACCGGGGGCTGATTCCCAAGCTGAGAGATCCGCACCATCGAAAAGAATAATGGCATCGGATGGTGGCTCTCCAAAATAACCGGTAGTGGACACCGAGTCGGTAACAGGAGTCCAGTCGTCAGTAAGTTCAGGCTTCCACTCTACCTCACTGTTTTGCGCGCAGGCTATATTTATGAGGAAAAGTGAGCTGAAAATGAGAGAAAATATTGGTTTGACCATGTCGATATTTTAACTGTTTCAGTTGAGGATGTAATCAAGTTGATATAAGAAGCGTTAATAATGTAGGTAATTCAAACGGATGTTGCTTAGAGGGAAATTGAATCAATTTAGTATAAATCGAGTAAGAGGTATACATTAAATTGAATGTAACACTTTCACATTAACCCAACAATGTTGGAGAAAACGATATGAAAACAGTAATCTTGATAATTTTTTTACTTGGGCTTTCAGCCGGTGAAGTTTTCTCCCAAACTACGCATGAGGTTGTTTTAGCGGGGTACAATAACGTACCGCCCGTTCGAACACCGGCTACCGGTATTTTGGAAGTAACGGCTCATAACGATTCACTTTTTGTTAGCGGGGAATTTCAGGATCTGCGCGGTCAATACTGGTCGGCATATATACACTACGGCAAAGAAGGCGAAACCGGAAATCGCTTAATTCAGCTGAGAGCAGATATAAATGAGGAGAAAAATGGTGGTGAATTCAAAAAGGAGAGAAACAGTTTCGAGCTGCGGCCGGCAATCAAGCGTGCGCTACAAGAGGGCAATTTATACATAATGATCTCTTCCCATCGCAATCAGGATGGTGAAATTCGCGGACAGATTCCGAGGATGTAAGTCATTATATGAACTCCTCTTCCGTGGATTGTGTTCTGTTTAAACAGTGTAAATATAAAAAGAAAATCAACTCATCAACATGGATATAGTAATAGCCGGCGCTCACGGTCAGATCGCTATGCTGCTCCACCCGATTTTAAAAAAACATGGGCATAACGTAAAAGGTCTGATTCGAAAACCGGAACAGTCCGGTGATCTGCAAAAGGCAGGCGCCGTACCGGTTGTAGCAGATATAGAAAAGGAAGATGACATCTCAGAAGCCGTTGGCAGCGCAGATGCCGTAGTGTTTGCTGCAGGTGCAGGGCCCGGCAGTGGTAAAGAAAGAAAATGGACAGTAGACCGGGATGGCGCCATTAAATTGATTGATGCGGCAAAAAAAAACAGAATCAAGCGATATGTAATGATCAGCGCCATGGGACTGGATACTCCGCGTGGAGATGAGGTGTTTCAGGCCTACCAAAAAGCCAAGGCAGAGGCAGACGAAGCCCTGAGGAAAAGCGGGCTCGACTATACAATTATAAAACCCGGAAGACTGACGAATGATCCGGGAACCGGAAGAGTAAAACTTGCACGCAGTCTCGACGGGGGCGAAATTCCCCGCGAAGATGTAGCCCGAGTGATCAAAGCCGTAATTGAAGATCACCGGACCATCGGCAAGGAATTTGATCTTCTCTCGGGAGAGAATTCTATCGAAAGCGAACTGTTGCGGCTTGTGGAAGGGTAGAAGGTGTTAACCACTTGGATCTCGAAGGTTTACACAAAGTGCACAAAGGTTAAGTGTATGATTGACATACAATAAAGCCTTCGTGCAATTATCTGTTATCCTCATGGATACTAAACCCCGATATCTTACACTAATTTTCAGCCTTCATTTCTGAAAAAGCTCACTTCTTAATACCGCGCTGGTTCCCCGCTTGTCATCGATTCACGGATAAACTCACGAATATGTTCATTTGAAGTCACAAGATCTTCCTGGCGTAAGTACATCATATGACCGCTTCGATACCCCTCAAAGCGCAGCCTATCTTTTACTTTGCCGCTTCGATCCATATTCCACATCACGTATTTAGCCGAAAAGTAGTCGGTAGCTCCGTCGTAGTAGCCCGCCTGTGTCATTACATGCATGAATGGATTTTCACCCATTGCACGCCTGAGGTCTTCTCCGGTGGTGTCGTTGCTGCGATCCCAGGGATGTACTGGCCCAAAAATGTTGTATTTCAGGTCGGTTTCATAACCCAAATGCTCACGTAAATAGTGGTTGATAGCAGGCGTAAATGAGTGATTCCAGGCAGTTAAAGCCGGATCGTGATCGTATCGGTCGCCCGCATCCATCTGGTCGATGCCGCGGTATCGTGAATCGAGACGCCCGATTGTGAGGCCTTCATCACGTAGCAGCTCCTTCCAGTAGAAGGATGTGGGCAGGGTCAGGTTGTGATTCAAAATGTGTTGTTTGTCAATTCCTGAATAGCGGGCTACTTTTTCGGCAATAGAGTTCCTGCGGTCATCATCCAGAAATCCCCCCATTGCAACAGCAGGCAGGTACTCTTTGATGGTGAACTCTTCTACTTCAGGCAAGATATCATACAGATCCAGTTCCTGCAGATCGGGCTCCAGGGCATTGTGATACCAGGAGGTTGCAGCATAGTATGGCAGCTTCAGGATTTCGGAGCGGGGAGTCATGGCCGGCGGCTCCAGCCCAAGACCGGTTGGCGACACCAGAATAACCCCATTGAAGAACATCCAGTGTGAGCTCTGCAGCCTGCGAGCAAGACCGGCCACACGCGTGGTTCCGTAGCTCTCCCCCTTCAGATATTTCGGAGAGGTCCATCGGTTGTTACGTGATACAAAATTGTCGATCCACTCGGCCAGGTAGTTAATGTCGGCATTTACACCGAAAAAATTTCTGCGATTGGGATCATCGCCCAGCATGCGCGAGAACCCTGTATTCACCGGATCGATATAGACGATGTCGGCTACATCTAAAATGGAGTGGTTGTTTTCTACCACTCCGTATGGCTGAACCGGATTGCCCTCATCATCAATATTTAAAAACCGGGGACCGGTATAACCGATGTGCATCCATACAGATGCCGATCCGGGTCCACCGTTGAAAGAGAATACCAGGGGGCGATTTGCGCTATTGTCTACATCGGTGCGCCTGTAGTAGACGTAAAAAAGTGAAGCAATGGGCTCTCCGTCATCACCCCAAACCGGCTGTGTACCGGCAGTGGCTTCATATCGGACACGCTGTCCGTTGATGGTTACCTGGTCTTCAGTTGTAACGGCGCTCTCAACCTCTATATGACGGCTTTGAGCATCCGCATCGGGGGTCAAAAAGATGCTGAAAGTGAATAATATCAGTAGTGTGAAAAGAGTTGTAGTAGAAGTTTTCATGATTAATTATTAAATAAGCATTATGCGATTGATTTAAATTTCAGCATTTTTTTATGCAAGCCATATACAGAATCAATAAACCCTGAATTAACCTGAAATATAATGTTAAAAATACTGTCTCTGTTTTTCATTCTTATATTTACGATATCAGTACAATATGGCTGCGCACAAAGCTCAGAAGAACCGGTGCATTCAGATTCATTAATCACAAATGAACCGTTCATTAAATCAATTCCCGATTCCATTTTGAGTTTAAATTTGCGTGATTCACTAAAAGCCCTCTTGCAGGGATGTACTGAATCAGGAATTAAAATGCCTCAATTTGTTCCGGATTCAGATCTTACGGCATCCATGCCTCAATTAACTCCTCCAAAAGTTGATGAAGGAATCATTATCTCAAAGTTTAAAGAATGTTCAGAAGAAACAGGCCCTCTTTTGAAGGAATAAAAACCCTCAGGTTGCCTTTATTGACAACCCGGGACTCACTATTCCGCATATTAATTTTGATTTAACCAATGATCGAACCAGCTTCTTTTGCGCTCAAGCCGATCAACAAGCAACCATGGCTCACCCGTTCTCGACAGGCCGTGCGACGATCTTGGGTATCTCACAAACTCTACAGGAACCTGCAGCTTTTTCAAAGCCATGTACCACTGCTCACCATCGGTGATCGGTGTTCTCCAGTCCTCCTCACTGTGAATGATCAGTGTTGGTGATTCTACATTTGCAACATACTTGATTGGGGAAAGATCCCAGTAAAGTTCCTGCTGCTCCCATGGATAGCCATCAAACTCAAACTCCGTAAGGCCTTGTGCATCGGAAGAGCCATACCAGCTAAACCAGTTGGAGATAGAACGGCTGGTAACTGCCGCCTTGAATTGATCGGGGAATCGTGCGGTAAGCCAGTTGGTCATATATCCGCCATAACTGCCTCCTGCCACACCAATTCTGTCCGGATCAACACCGGGATATTTCTCTTTAACAGCCTCAAGTCCTGTCATGAAATCCTCTTCGTCCATTACACCCCACTGGCCTTTTGTTGCGAACATAAAATCGTGCCCATAAGCGGACGAACCTCTGGGGTTTGGATAGAAGACAAACATTCCGGAAGCCGACAGCGTGTGAAACGCCTGGAACCATGTGTTACCATAGGCTGTGTGCGGACCGCCGTGAATTTTAAGCACCAGCGGATAGGATTCGCCCTCCTGATATCCAACCGGCTTAATTACCCAGCCTTCAATTTCGGTGCCGTCTTGCACGGTCCATGTAATCGGTTCAGCCGGATTGATGGTTCGCTCTGCCATCCAATCAGCATTAAAATTGGAGAGCTGTACCTCACGGCTGCCGTCACGGCGTGAAATAAAGACTTCGTTAGGGGTTACGGCATCGGTTACCGTATAGGCCATAAAGCGTCCGTTTTCAGTCGTAGAGACAGAACTCAACCTGCGATCTCCCTGTGTAACCTGCCTGACCGGCCCGCCGGTACGGTTCACTTCAAACAGGTGGGCATTACCGCGAATCTGGGCAGACCAGCGAATCTGGTTATTGTTTGGAGCCCAGTGTACACCGCCGGGCTGGAGGTCCCAGTCGGCGGTAAGGTTGCGGGGTGTGTCGCTGATTTCACCACTACGGTCGAGAGATGCAACATAAATATCGGTCTGAGCTCCCCGTTCGGCAGAGTGAAGAAATGTAATAAAACGTCCATTAGGAGATACTACAGGTGAACTCTGAGAACCCTCCCGCTCAAGAAGTTTTTTCCAGTCACCTGAAGCGATATCAATCACATAAAGGTTTCGTGTAAAGTCTATATTATATTCATCATCCTCTTCGGGATCGCCGGAGAAATAGATATGGTTTCCATCGGCCGACCACTCAACATTGCTAACATGGAAAGGCAGGTCGGTGATTTGGTCAGGTTCGCCGCCATCTGCAGAAATGATGTGTAACTGGCGTTTTTTTTCAATGGATGGGTGTGGCAGCAAGGCTGATGTTCCGTCCCTCATATAGCGCATGTGGGTAATCACCCGCCCGTCGAATCTTGTCGAGTCGAGGGTGTTGGTAATGGCGTCAGGCGCAATCCATCCGGCTCGTTTTGGAAGCTCTTCATCGGTAATCGGCTCACGTACAAAAGCGATTTTGGAACCATCGGGCGACCAAACCGGGGATCGGTCAAGCCCCTCTATTGTAAATGCCTCACCTCCCGGAGCTGTTACCCTGATAAATCGAACTGAGTTGCCATTATCACCCCTGCGCGATTGAATACCAAGAAGAGTTCCGTCGGGCGACCATTGAGGGTTAGAAGACTGAACCGTTGGATCAGTAAACCGGAAGGGCTCACCATCAGGCTGGCCATTGCGCAGTTTCGCAAGCCACACTTCGCGGTGTCGTGCATTGTTATCAACGTCGATGGTTGTTTTTGTAAAGGCTACATAATCCCCGGCAGGAGAGATTTCCGATTGGCTTATAAAAACGGTTTTGTAATAATCATCGGGCATTACACCCTGTTGTGCAGAAACTGAAAGGGTATATCCTGCAAGGAGAATTAGAAAGAAGAGGAGTTTCAGAGTTTTTACGGATTTCATAAGATCAAGAAATTTGGTTTTATCGAACG